>CAZSJP010000041.1:0-3884 GCA_964606675.1 uncultured bacterium | reverse complement strand
CCCGACTGGGACACGATCGTGTCCTGGTGCGACCGTCTCGCGCCAGAAACACGGAAACTGCGCGACGCGTTCGGCCCGGACGAATCCGAAGACGCTTTTGCCGGCTGGCCGCCACGGTCGATCTAGGGGACACCAACGTGACCGACACAACGCACAGTCTGACAGACATATTCGAGCCGATCCCGAAGGTGAAACGCCTGGTCGTCTCTGAGCCGACGCTCGACGGATGGTCTATCGACACGTCGATCTGGCTCAGGTCGTTCCAGGGATTGATCAACCGGGACGAGCCGCATCTCTACGTCATGCCTTCCGGCGGCCGGATTCACGAGGGCGGCCCGCCGAACAACCTGGTGCACTGGCTCGACTACTACAAAGACAAGTACGAGTTCCCCGTAGAGGAACTGAGCGCTCCGGGCGAGCTGCTGGAGCGCTACAAGCATCTGGTCGACGGCTACGTGCTCTACGACAACGTCGACGTCATCCAGACGCAGAACCTGGCGATTACCCGTGCCGGGCTGGAGAACGTGCTGCCCGTCTCGCCCGATCAGGAAGAGTGGATGACACGGCACGGCATCCCGAAGCGCGACGACTTGCGCGGCAAGTTCGCCGACGACTGGGACGCAGCCGAATGGGCGATCGACAACCTGTGGCCCAGATGCAATCAGAGGATCTACGCCAACCTCTGCATCCATCGCAACGACAACCGATCCATCTGGCACCCGAACACGCACGACCTCGAAGACCTCATCGTGTACCATCGCGGGTTCGCTCTGGACTTGATCCGCAATCGGATGTACAGGCGCCAGCTCGGGCTGGCGCATCGGATGTACGGCTCCGGAGACGCACCCGGCGCGCAGCTCAACTGGCACTGCTGCTGGGAGCAGGAGAAGGAGTACGTTGCCGAGGCGGCGAAGTTCGGCTACTTCACGCTCTGCAGCGTTGGCTCGCCGAACATGACGGTGCACGGCGGCATAGGCGACATCGAGAGATCGCACACGCAGCCGATGCCGGCGCGTGCAGACTGCGTCGCAGAGCGCGACAAAGTCTACCTCAGCTTCTACAACAGCGACGGCGACGCGACGTGGGTGATGCACAACCTGCAATCGTATAACTGGCTTACGCCTGGGCGCGGGCGTGTGAAGTTCGCGTGGGGCTTCCTGCCGCTGATGGTGCGCCTTGCGCCGGCGATGCTCGAATACTATCACGAGACGCGCAGACCGGGCGATAGCTTCTGGGGACCGTCGTCGGGGGTCGGGTACACGTACTCGCACCTGTGGCCCGAAGACTTGGTCGACCAGTACCTCGACGAGACGCGTGATTTGCTCGATCAGTCGGGCCAGAACGGCTGCAACATGGTCAACTGGTACCTGCAAGACTGGTGGCGCGAGATCGAGGACGACGGGACCATCAAGCGGGAGCAAGACCATCTGGCTTCCGGACCGGGGCTTGTGTGCGGCCTGGGCGGATCGCCTTACGCCAAGAGCTACATGGCCGGCGCGGTTCCGAAGACGCATTCGGTTCACATCGCCAACGCAGGCCGCGACAACGTCGGCGACATCGCGCGCTTCATCCGAGAGTGCCCGACTCGCCCGCTGTTCATGTTCCTGTTTGCACAGATAGCGGTGGGCGTATGGGAGCAGGTGGCTTCCGACATCGACGAACTGGACAAGCAGCCCGGCGTCGACGTGCTCCATATGGACGAGTTCTTCCTGACGCTCCAGGACGCGGTCGCGCGCGGCATGGTGGACGATCCGATCCACGAGACCAACGACGAGACCGCCGAGACGTGGCTCGGCGAGCCGGGCCGCCACCGACTTCCCATCGCCGAGAAGATGTGCGACGAACTGGCCGCGCTCGCTTTGGCCGACCCGAGCGAACGACGCCGGCACATCTCCGAGGCCGGCTGGACGGAATTGGTCTCGCGCGAGCTTGAGCACGTCGGGCGGGATCGGGAGAAGTTCTTGAGGGCTTGCGAAGGCCGACCCGGCCTGACCCAAGCCGAGGACGCCGACGCGCTTCTGTACGTCGCCTTCACCGTCGTGTGGGCTGCCGTTCGCGCGGCTATTGAGGCGCAAGGCATCTACGCGAACCACCGGACTCAGTGCATCGACGACTTCGTCCGCACGTGCAGCAGTATCGTCGACACAACGCCGTTCGAGAAGCTGTTCGACGCGTGGGACAAGTGGGAGTCCGGGGCGCCGCGGGTCGACGAGGTGGCCGCATGGTGCAAGGCCGTCGCTGCAGAGGTGCCGAAGCTCCGCGACGCGCTCGGCCCGGATGAATCGGAAGACGCGTTCTCCGGATGGGCGCCACGGACGATATGAGGCGGGGCCGACGGAACCTGTCTGGCAGATCAGCGGAACAACGGAGGGTGAAATGCGAGTCTTGTTGACCGGAGCGGCCGGATTCACGGGCCGCGCAGCGCTGGAACTCCTCAGCGAACGACACGAAGTGACGACCTTCGACAATCGGGTCGTCGAGGGATGTGACAACGCCGTAGTGGGCGACATACTCGACTACCCCGCCGTTCTGGCCTCTGTGGAAGGGCACGACGCGGTGGTCAACACGATCATGGCGCCCGGCGACTCCTACGCCGATGGCGGCCCCGGTCTCACGGTCAACGTGAGCGGCTTGTACAACTTGCTCGAAGCCGCCCGCGTGCACGAGATTAAGCGATTCGTGCACACGTCGAGCGGCGCGGTCCATACGGGATATCCGTTGCCGCCGAAGACATTTCTGACTCACGATTTGTATCCGCTCAAGGCGTCAAGCCCATATGCCCTGACGAAGTTGCTACAAGAGGAAGCCGCACGACACTACCACGAGCAGTACGGCATGTCGATCGCCGCGATCAGGCCATGGGGCATTATCGACACGGACCTGATGGAGGCCAAAGACGGTATACCCGTCACGGGCCACTATTGGGGCACCATCGACCGACGCGATGTCGCATCGGCACTGGTCTGCGCGCTTGAGGCCGAGGACATCGGCTACGAGTGCTTCTACGTGATGGCCACGCCCGGTGGCCGAGTCGCCACCGACGTCGCGCGCACGGAAGAACGTCTGGGCTGGAAACCGGTGTTCACGTTCGACGCGGATCTGCCGCCGGCCGGTTAGCTCCTGCGCCTGGCCCGCCCGAGCCTGCCTTGCACCGACCTCTCGCTCATATGATCTTCTCACTCGGCCCCGAGCGGAGGGCCGGGATACGGCTCGTCGCATCGCCGTCTGAGAAAGGCTACCCGGTGGAGTGTCTATCGTCCCGCGACCGCATGCTCGCCGTTCTTCGCTACCAGGAACCCGACCACGTTCCGTTGCTCTTCAACACGTTCGGATTCCGGCCTCCGCCGCACTTGCAGTGGTCGGACTACGACGGGGAGGTGCAGGCATGGCTGTCCATCGGATTGGACGCCTTGTTCCACGTTCACGTACCCATCGCGTTCCACCCCGACGTCGAGGTGAGCGAATGGGTCGAGCCTGCGACGGACGGGCACCCTCCGTGCATGGTGAAGGAGTACGACACTCCCGCCGGCGTTCTTCGGCAGGAGGTGTACCGGACCGACGACTGGGAAACGTCGGACTGGCCGGGGCACGCGAGCGACCGCATCAACCTGTTCGACGACTACAACACCCCACGCTACCGAAAGCCGGCGATTGAGACCGAAGACGACGTCGCCAGCTTGAGATATCTGCTCCACCCGCTCTCGCCCGAGGCCATCCGAGAGTTCCACGAGAGCGCTGCCGAAGTCGCTCGCCGCGCCGATGAGTTGGGCGTGATGCTGGTGGGCCACGCGTCTGTGGGTGCCGACGCGGCCACGTGGCTGTGCGGTGCCGAAGGCGCGATCACCATGGCCGTCGATCGGCCCGCGATGTTCGGCGAGCTTCTG
>CAZSJP010000040.1:0-13748 GCA_964606675.1 uncultured bacterium | reverse complement strand
GCTGCCCTTGATCGGAGTCGTCGATACGATGCGGGCCCAGCAGATGGTCGAGCGCCTGCTTGAAGGCATCGTCCGTACCAGAGCCCGCGTGGCAATCCTCGATGTCACCGGGGTACCGACGGTCGACACCTCAGTCGCACGTCACCTAGTGCAAACGGTGGAAGCGGCCGAGATGCTCGGCGCCGACGTCGTACTCACGGGCTTCAGCCCTGAGATAGCGCAGACGCTTACGCAGCTCAACGTGGGCTTCGGCTCGCTGCGAACTCGCGGCTCGCTGCGCGACGGTATCGCCGAAGCGTTCGGCCTGCTGGGACGACGCGTAGTCGCGGCGGGGAACTCAGCGGCATCGTCCCGTTCGTAATAGACTGGCCCAATGGCTGAAGTAGGAAGGAGCAATGGCATGAAAATCCCGATCTTACAGCTCAACGACGTTCTCATAACGTCCATTCAGGTAGACCTGACGGACGCTGACGCGCTGGAGTTCCAATCCGATCTGCTCCATATGGTAAACCAGACCGGAGCCAGGGGCGTCGTGATAGACATCACCGCCATGGAGGTGGTCGACTCGTTCATGGCTCGCGTGCTGAACGACACGGCCGAAATGGTCCGAGTGCTGGGTGCGGAGGCAGTCGTCAGTGGAATGCAGCCCATCGTCGCGTTGACTCTCATGGAGATGGGGCGGCAACTGGTCGGCGTGGACACGACGTTGGATCTGGACCAGGCCGTCGTCAAAGCCCGCCAGTTGATCGCGCGCCGACAGGCGCGATTCGGCAGCGGGGCATACAGTGACGATGAGGCGATACCGGAATCGCAGGGCTTCGCGCCACAGGGCAACGGCAGTTCGTTCGATTCCTTCGGAATGGAGGCCTCCGATGGCTGATGTGGCAGTGGACCGAACGCCCAAGGGCCGCCCCGCGCCGGGTCCGGAGCAGAAGCGCGACACCGTTCGGGTGCAGATCAAGCAGGAAACGGATATCATCACCGCTCGTCGGGCGGGCCAAGATCGAGCGCGCGACCTCGGGTTCGGTTCGGCCGATCAGATACGGATGGCGACAGCGATCTCGGAACTCGCGCGCAACATCATTCGGTACGCAGGCGAAGGCACATGTGTCATATCCGACGAGTCGAACGGAACCGTGGCCACCGTCCGCGCAGTGGTCGAGGACAACGGTCCGGGGATCGCCGACGTCAAAGCCGCCATGACCGACGGCTTCACCACCGGCAGGAGCATGGGCATGGGTCTGCCGGGTACGAAGCGCCTTGTTCACGATTTCCAGATCGATTCGAAGCCCGGGCTCACCCGCGTCGCGATAAGCATCTCGCGGACCGCGGGTGGGAGCGCCACGAGCCGGCTCCGCGGCGCGGCGGCCGCGCGCCGCTGACTCGACGCAAGGCATGGACCGTTGGGTGCGGGTCTGCAGACTGAAAGGGAACGAGCATGTCGGGCAACACAAGCGACATCCGCATCGCCCCTGAGATGGGGTACGCGTCCGAGCCTTCGGCCACGGACCGGAAGAGAATCCAGATCGACAGCGAGGCCGACGTCATGAAGGCCTGCGTAGCGGGGCACAGCATGGGCGTATCGCTCGGCCTGGCGCCGCTCGATCAGGTTCGACTGGCCACCGCGATTTCCGAACTGGGACGCAACGTGGTCCGCTACGCCGGCACAGGCCTGTGCACGATCGTCGATGAATCCGACGGGAACATCCGCCGTGCCCGGGTAGTGGTCGAGGATGGCGGGCCTCGCGTCGCCGGCACGGATGCGGCACCGACCGATGGTTGCATCAGCGGCGAAGGCGTCGGCCGGTGTCTGCCGATGACCAGGCGCCTCGTCGACGACCTTCAGGTCCGCTCGCGACGAGGATTGACACGAATAGAGTTCTCGGTCGCCACGCCCAGGTGCGTAGTGGACTGAGGCGGCCGCACAGCAATCGTTTCGCCGGGGTACGTCACCGGCTCCCAGCGAGATCGCGCGGAGCCAAACCTCTAGCGCGCATGTTAGGAGAACCGCCATGGAAACGAGCAGTCAGAGAAGCAGAGACCGGTGGGTCTACGGCGCTGCCGCGGCGTGGGCGATACTGGTGTTCGTCACGGACCAATCGATCCCGCTCGGTGTCGCGATGGGAGTTCCTTACGTCGTGTTGGTTCTGCTGGCGCTCCGCCTGCCATCAACCAGGGACGTGATGGGTGCCGCGGTGTTGGCGTCTGTCTTGACGATAGCCGGGCTCGTCCTGTCGCCGGGTGGCGGCGAGGCGTGGAAGGTGTACAGCAACAGATCCCTCGCGCTGTTCGCGATATGGGCGGCAGCCATCGTCTGCATACAGGTCAAGCGCAGCGAACGGCAGGTCAGAAGGAAGGAACGACAGCTCGAGGAAGCTCACGGAGAGCTTGAGCAACGCGTAGAGGCGCGAACAGCCGAATTGGCGACGGCCAGAGAGGAACTGCAGCGCTCACACGACGAACTCGAAGAACGCGTCGAGGAACGTACGTCGGAGCTTGCGGATGCAAGAGAGGATATCCAGCGCTCTCACGACCAAATGGAGCTACGCGTCGAGGAGCGGACCTTCGAACTCGCGACCGCAAGGGAAGACTTGCAGCGTTCGCACGACGATCTTGAAGAACGTGTCGAGGCGCGCACGTCGGAGCTTGCGGAGGCCAGGGAAGAGCTTCAGCAGTCTCACGACGATCTGGAATCCCGCATCCAGGAGCGCACCGAAGAGCTGGCGGTGGCCAGGCAGAACCTCGAGGTATCCCATGCCGAGCTAGAGCAGCGGGTCGAGGAACGCACCGGCGAGCTCGAAGCGGCCATGGAGGAGATTAGCCAGCGGAATACGGCGATCTCGGAGATGTCCATGCCGGTCGTCGACGTTTGGCAGGGCATCATCCTACTGCCGCTAGTCGGCATCCTCGATACCGAACGCGCGCAGAACATGGTCGAGCGGCTGCTTGAGTCCATCGTCCAGAACAGGACGCGCGTTGCCATCCTCGACATCACCGGTGTGCCGACCGTGGACACCTCGGTTGCCCGGCATCTGGTCCAGACCGTCGAGTCCGCGCAGATGCTTGGGGCCGAAGTTGTCCTCACGGGGTTCAGCCCCGATATCGCTCAGACGCTGACACATCTCAACGTCGGTTTCGGCTCTCTGCGCACGCGAGGCTCCCTGCGCGACGGAATCGCCGAAGCGTTCGGACTCATCGGCCACAGAGTCGCGCCGATCGGCGAGGGCAGGCCGACGGACGGCCGGAGCCAAGATGCCGGCGCCGGGAACGGGTACGAGTATGTCGCCGCGATGCCCGACAACGGCTGGCGTCGATAGAGATAGCTGTCGTCGTCCGTGCCCGGCGGGACCCCGCCGGGCCGACCCCTTGGGGCGTGCGGCGCCTAAGGCTCCGTAGCCCCGTCACCCCTTCATGGTTGCCCAAGGCCGGTCCTCCGCCGAGTCGGAGAGGCCGAACGCAATCCGGCACCAGCAGAGAGAGGGATAACGTGGCTTGCAGACTTACCCAATCGAGCGCGCCGGAGACGCGGACGCAGCCCGCAAGGGCCGCGTCCGCCGTCTCCCCATCGGACGGCAGCCGCGCCGTGCCGGGCCCGCCTCGCCCGGTTGTGCGGTCGGCGGCCGAGGCGATCGTGTCGGTGGACGACGGCTGGGAGATCGCCCTCTGGAGTCCGGAGGCGGAGACGATGTTCGGTCATGCCGAGAACGATGCCATCGGCCGCCCGTTCGAGACGCTGTTCGCGGAACGATCGTGCATGGTCGAGCGTCGCGCGATCCTCGAATCCCTGAGCGCAGACGGACCAGGTGGCCGCTCTCAGGACCTGGTCGCCGTCACCAAGGGCGGCGCTGAGTTCCCTGTGGAGATAACCGTTTCGGCGCCGCCAGACGGCCGGGGCTTAATCGCGCGGCTGCGCGAGGTGCCCGGGCACAAGGCGGAGGGATGTCGGGTCGCGCACGACCTGCAGGGACGCGTCAAGGAGCTGAACTGCCTCCACGGCATATCCAAGCTCGTGCACGGATCCGGCATGACGCTGGACGCCCTATTCAGCGCCGCGGTCGCGTTGATCCCTCCGTCGTGGCAATGCCCCGACATAGCCTGCGCGCGCATCTCCCACGGAGACCGCGAGTTTGTGAGCGAGGGATTCGAAGAAACTGCTTGGAGGCTGGCCGCCGACATCGCCGCGAACGAGCTGCCGGTCGGCAGGGTCGAGGTATACTATCGCGAGGAGCGCCCCCGTGCCGACGAAGGCCCGTTCCTGGCCCAGGAGCGCAAGCTGATAGATGCCGTCGCCAACGAGCTGGGACACGTCATCCAGGACGTACAGTCTGAGCGGACGCTCCGGATGTTGGCCGGCGACTTGGGCCGACGAGCCAGAGAGATGGACTGCCTCTACGGCATATTCAGTGTGGTTGAGATGCCGGGCGCGCCCCTGGACGACATACTCGGCGGCGTAGCCGACATGATCCCGCATTCGTGGCAACGCCCCGACAACATCTGTGCGCGCATCGTCCACGGCGGCAAGGAACATAGAACGGCCGCTTTCGAGGAGACGCCGTGGCTGGAGAGGGCGGAACTGACCGTCGACGGCGAACCAGTCGGCGCGATAGAGGTCTACTACAAGAGCGAGCGCTCCGAGGCCGACGAAGGTTCGTCGCTGAAGGACGAAAGGAGCCTGCTCAATCTGATCGCCGAAGAAGTCAGCCGGGTTGTCGAGAGCAAGACAATCGAGGAGGAACTCCGGAAGCATCGGGACCATCTGGAGGAGTTGGTCAAGGAGCGCACGGCGGTGCTCACGAAGGTCAACAGGCGCCTCGAAACGGAGATCGAAGGACGTCGTCAGACCGAGCAATCCATCCAGCGCATCGCCGAGGGCGTCTCGTCGCTGACCGGCGACGCTTTCTTCAGTTCGCTTGTACAGTGGCTGGGCCGGACCATCGGCGCAAGCCACGTCTTCATCGGCGAGCTGACCAGTCCGTCGATGGACCACGTGGAAACGAAAGCCGCATGCATACGTGGCGAACTGGTGGACAGTTTCGAGTACCATCTCGCGGGCACGCCGTGCGAGAACCTGCTCAAACTGGGAAACGGCAGGCCGGGCATTGGGTCGTACACGGCGGGCACACACCCATACTTCCCAGGCGACCCCAGCATAGGCAAGCACGGCACATACAGCTATGTGGGCACGCCGCTTGCCGATTCGACCGGAAACGTGCGGGGCGTGATGGTCGCGCTCGACGACAAGATGACCCGCGACCCCAAGTTGATCGAGTCGGTCTTCCGGATTTTCGCCACCCGCGCCGCCGGCGAGTTCGACAGGAAGCGAGCCGAGGAAGTGCGGAACAGACTCGCTACGGCGGTCGAGCAGTCCGGAGAGAGCATCGTCATCACCGACTCCGACGGCGCCCCGACCTACGTCAACCAGGCGTTCGAGCGGACCACCGGGTACAGCCGTGACGAGGTGCTCGGCAAGTCCATGAGCATGCTCCAGAGCGGCGAACACGACGCCGAGTTCTATAGCGATCTCTGGCAGACCGTCGCAGGCGGCGCAACCTGGACTGGCCAATTCACCAACAAGAGAAAAGACGGCACGGCGTACCAAGAGAGTGCGACGATCTCTCCGGTGAGAGACTCTACTGACAACACGACGAAGTACATCAAGGTCTCGCGCGACATAACGGAGCGGATCAGGCTGGAGCAAGAGCTTAGGCAGTCGCAGAAGATGGAGGCGATCGGTCGCTTGGCAGGAGGGATCGCGCACGACTTCAACAATCTCCTCACCGTCATGGGCGGGTTCGCGCAGCTTCTGGGAGATCGCGTTTCCGGCGACGACAAAGCGCTACAATATGTCACCGAGATCGGCAGTGCCGTCGACAGAGCGGCAGACATGACAGGGCAACTGCTCACCTTCAGCCGAAAGGCCCCCAGAAAGCCGCGGCAACTGGATTTAAACGCGGTGGTCACCGACGCGGAACGGATGCTGCGTCGCATGATGGGCGGCGACGTGAGGTTGCGTACCGATCTCGCCGCTGACGTGCGGCCCATCAAGGCGGATCACGGACAGATGGGGCAGATTCTGCTCAACTTCGCATCGAACGCCCGCGAAGCGATGCCCATTGGCGGCACTCTCACCATCGCAACGGCCAACGTCGAGATCGACGAGGCTACGGCCTGCCAGAAACCGGAGCTCGAGCCTGGGAGTTTCGTCATGCTCTCCGTGAGCGACGACGGCGTCGGGATGGACGAGAGCATCCGGAAGCGCGTATTCGAGCCGTTCTTCACTACGAAAGGGGAAAACGGCACAGGCATGGGACTCTCCACGGTCTACGGGATCGTCAAACAGCACGAGGGGGGCATCTGCTGCTACAGCGAGCCGGGCAGAGGCACAACCTTCAACATATACATCCCGCCGCTCGAAGGCTCCGGAGAAGACATCGACGAGGCCGGAGACGAACGGGATCCGGCCCGTGGGGGTGAGACGATCCTCGTGGTGGAGGATGACCCTGCCATACTCGACGTTGCGACCGAGATCATAGAGGGTCACGGCTACACTGTCTTGCGGGCCAAGAACGGCGTGGAGGCGCTTCAGATAGCCGGCGATCTCTCCAACCCGCTTGATCTCCTGGTGGCGGACGTTGTACTGCCCGACCTAGGTGGGGTGGAGTTGGCGGGGAGGCTCGCGGCGACGAGGCCCGATCTGCGAGTTCTCTACGCCTCCGGGCACCCGGCCGAGGTGGCGCAGGTCTGCGGCATTGAGGAACGCAAGGTCGAAGTGCTGCAGAAGCCGTACGGCCGGAGAGGGCTGCTGAGCGCGATCAGAGCAGTCCTGGACCGTCGTTGATTCGAACGGCGGGTTGTCGACGGCGCGGCGACGCGCTCGTCGGGGGCTGATCGATGGGAGCCGGCCGCCACAACGCGGAAAACGCGACGTCCCGACACCTTAGCTACGCGTGCGGCAGCGAACCCCGCTGGAGAGGCAGGCTCGTGGAACATGCCGCTCAATAGTCCACCGGGTTGTCCGCGTACCACTCGCACAATTCGCGTATCTCCTCCCACTCGGGCTGATGGCGGAGGATTTCGCAGACCCGTGTGATGCGGCTGTGCAGGTCCACGCCAAAGACCTTGGCCGCGCCGGCGCCAACTGCAAGGATCGACTTGCCGTTTGGCGAGAAGCCCATCACTTCGTCGCCTGGAAACGCGCCGACAACGTTTCCCGATGTTGCGTCCCGAAGTAGAGAGCCTGCCTCGTTCGCTATCGCGAAGAGACGGGACGTCGGGGACCAATGGACAGCTCCCGCATGGGAGTCGATCCCCCCGCGGGTCTCAAGACTGTCCGCGGAAATGGACCAGGTGGCCGGGTCCAGAACCCGCAGTTGGCTCCCCGCCCCGAGGACCAGCCTATCGCCACGCGGGGACCACTTCGCGATCCCGATGCCACTGGCTCGTGCGATTTCGATCATCGGACAGGCGGGCGCTCGCGTCTGAATATCCAGCACTACAGCGTGAGCGACTTTCCCGGCCGGTCCAGTCGACAAGACTGCTATGTGGCGGCCATCGGGGGACCACGATATCGCGGGGAACCACGATCCCCCGCTCGATCGCGTGCTTGCAGCCGGTCGGTAGAACCCGGGAGGATATGGTATCGAGTCCGTGAGCGATCCCGAGGAAGTCTCCCAGACCATCACACCTGCGGGCGTCGCCAACGCTGAGTACTCGCCATCGTGCGACCAGATGTCCTCAATGCGACTCCCCCAGACCTCCCGATCTCGATGCGAAAGAATGCCCGTTGCGCAGTCCAGTTCGAGCAGCATCGCGCCGGTCGACCAGGAATCCGGCAGGTCCCCGCCTGCCAGACCTGCGCTGATCGCTATGCGAGCTCCGGTCGGCGAGTAGCTTCCGGCGCTTGGTGCTTGGTAGGCGTCACCGAGCACGGCATACGACAGGCATCGTCCGTCCTCGCTGCTCCATTCGCCGACCCCGTCGGTCGTTACTGCAGCGATCCGCGAACCGTTCGGCGACCACCCGATGAGATTGGCGAACGTGTCGACCGCGACTGAACGGATCAGGGCACGGGAGTTGGCATTCCAAATGCGCAGTGAACCGTCAAGGTCAGAGGTTGCGATCTTGCTGCCATCGCGCGACCAAGCGGCCTTCCGGATGACGAGACTGTCGCCCCAGACCACCAGTCTGGCTGCTGTGGGGGACACTACCCGGTCGGTTCTCTGGTAGTCTTCCATACGCGCGACGTATCTGCCGTCGGGGTCGCTCTGGCGGTCGTTCCAATGCGCCCAACGCCCAAACAACCGACCTTCTAAGTCGATCTGCGCACCAGTCTGGACGCTCGTGAACCGGCGGGCCGCGCCCATCGGACGATTCGCCGTTACAACGTACATATCACCGGCGTATGGACCGTACGCAGGTGCGATCCCAGCGAGTGTCTCTCCCGGCCTCGTTACCGCGCCCACCGAGTCGCCCGTGCTGGCATCCCACACGACGTAGTTGAACAGATGTGCCCGTGCGCCAGCCGGCCCCATCGCAGGGGAGTATTTCGCCACGAGGTGAGCGTCGTAGTCGCGGAACCAGATGTCCCTCGGTCGCTGCAGTTCTGCGTACCAAGTTGTGCTGCCGTCTCTCGCAGCCACTGCGCGCGCTACGGCCCCGTCCCGACTCTCTGACGTGCGCCAGGAGATGACGATGAGGTTCTCGCCGTCCGGTCCCACGCTGACCGCCGGAGCGTTACGGACCTGTCCGTGGTGTGAGTGAGTGAAGACGTGGTCGCCAGTATGAGTATCCCACATCCCTACCGCTCTGCTTCCCTCGGCGAAGAGGTAGCGCCCATCGGGCATGAACCGAGGGTGGCTCATGCCTTCGGCAGGAAGCGCAAGTCTCTGCTTGCCGGAAGTGGCATCCCACACGACGATCATGCTCCCTACTGTTGCCACGACTAGCTCGCCTCCCGGGGAGCAGGATGGATCCGACGCTTGCCCACCAGGGCGGAGCGACTGAAGAACCCGCCCGCTGAGTGCGTCGAGCACCCAAATGATGGTGTCCATCCCTCCCCACGCGAGGACTATGCTGTCGCCGGCGGCGAAACGGAATTCTACGGGCGCGGCCGATGGGTCTGTGTCCGCGGACAAAGTTGCTCGCCATCGATAGTCCCCTGTCATCAGGTCCAGCAGGCCCATCGTTCTGTCCTCGACAACCATGGCCGTCATCCCGCCATCACTCAGTTGGTTCTGATGAACCAAGCCGGGGACGAGGCGCACGATGCCTCCTGTCAGAGCATCCCATACTGGAGCGGCCGCTCCCGTCTGCCGCGACATCTCACACGCCAGTCTTCCATCGGCGGAGAGGAATGGCCTACCCCGATCGCCATAGAAGCGATCCGGGCGCCCCTCCGCTGCCTCAAGAGGCACCGATCGCTGGAGAGCGTCCGCGGCAGTCCACAGCGCTAGCCGGTTCTCAGACGACATGCTCTCGCCTCTACGCAGTGCCGGTATCGTCGCTCGCAGCCCGGCGGCAGCGGCGCCTGTCGATGTTGCCCCGTCATCCGCAAAGGAGGTCGCCCGGGTACCGTGGAGGTCTTCCATGACCCGCTCAGTCTCCACGCGCGACTCCTCCGCCTGTCGATACTGCCACATCGCGACGACGAACGCGACCAGAAGCACGAGGCTCGTGCCGGACATCGCCACGAAGCGCTTCCGTGCCCGCCTCTGCGCCTCCTGGGTCCGGCGATCTTCCCACGCTCGCGCTTCCTCCACGAAGTCGGCCGCCAGCGGGTTGAGCGATTCGGCATCGGCGTAGTAGGCCAGTTGCCCGCCCCGCGGCAGGCCGTCCTCGGTTCGCCCGGCCGAGTCCCACGCCTGCGCGGCGGCTTCGACGTCGTCGCGGCATTCGAGCGCTTTGCGGTGATCGTCGACCCAGCCGCGGAACGTCGACCAGTGGCGGATCAGCGCCTCATGGGCTATCTCCACGTGCTCGTCGGATGCCACCACCAGGCGGGGCGGCGCAGGGGCATCGGCGGGGGCGTCGGGGCCGCGGCCGCCGGAGAGGCGGGCCAGCACTCTCTCGGCTTCGTCGTCGCCACCTGCGGCGGCAAGGGCTTCCTCGCGACTGACGGAACGTCGCGTGTCGTCAGAGCCACGGCCGATCCGCACAAGGCCCAGCAGCAGTCGCCGCGCACGGTCACGGCCCTCTTCGCCAAGTTGCTTGATGAGCGAGTCGGCGCTCTGCGTCAGCGCGCCGCCGACGCCACCGAGGGCGTCGTATGCGTTCAGCGTCAGGCGGTTCCTCTCGCGCTGCTCCCAGAGCGCCCGCAATACGTGTCCCACCAGCGGCAGGCCGCCCTCGGCTTCCTTCGCGTCGGCCACGATCCGTTCAGGAAGCCCGGTGTCCCAGGTAAGACGCGCCTGACGTGTCGGGCTGTACACCGCCTCGCGCAACCCGTCTTCGGCCATGGATCGCAGGTGGTAGCGCGATGCCCGCTCGTTCAGAATCCCTTCCAGCCGAGGAAGGCCGGAGAAATGCCCTACGAAGTCGCTACGAATGCTGGTCACCAGATAGCTCGGTACGTCTACATCCTCAAGTGCCGTGGCCAGCAGCCCATCGAGTAGTACCAACGCGTCGGTCCGTCCCGCGGCAAGCGTGAACGCCTCTTCGATCTGATCGACCACCACCAGCAGCGCGTGCTCCTTCGGCGTGTACTGACGAACGAGATTCGTCAGTCCGTGATCATCGAACCTGAGGGTCTCGATGACCTGGTGGATCATCAGGTCGGGCCGGTCGAAGGCCTCAACCAGCGCTTGCGCCATGTTCCGGACCGGGTCGGCGCCCGGCCGGAATAACGCCACCTGCCACGACCGAGGCGCGTCGGTGACGAGGCCACGGCGGACCCGGGGGATGACTCCGGCCCGCGCAAGCGAGCTCTTGCCGCTGCCGCTCGGTCCTTCGATCTGCAACCATCGGCGATGGCCGTTCGGCGTGGTGCCTAGCCGCTCTATCGCTTCGCTGATCTCGGCCGACCTGCCGAAGAAGAAGCGAGCGTGCGACTCATCGAACGCTTCGAGGCCCGGGAACGGGCATTCAGTCTCGCCGACGTCGTCCTGCTCCTCGGCATGCAGATGGCTCCTGACTTCCTCGACGAACTCAGCATCGATCCAGTCGGACTCGTCGGGCAGACAGATCGCCTGGAATCGTCCGAGCAATTCGGGAAGATCCTCGGGGGTGACGCCGGCCAAGAGCACCGGTACGATGCGGTACTCGTCGCCCTTCACGGCCTGTCGGTTCAGCACGCATTCGACCTCCGCCCGCACCCACTGCTGGACTCCTCGGCTGCCGACGAGGATCAGGCATCCGCCGCTCTCACCAAGCGCCTGCTCGATCTGCTGCACCCACGGCTTGCCGCGGTGAGCTTGCCGGGCAGCACGTCGCACCAGACGTCGATGCCGGCCTCGACTAGCGCCTCGGCAAGACGCTTGGCAATGTGTCGGTCCTGACCCGCATGGCTAAGGAAGTAGAGCATCGTGGATCTCCTCTGCGTGCAACAGCGATGGCCCCGATTCGGTGGCGCTCGGGCCAGGGCGCGATCGACCTCAGACGGCCCCCCCGCCCTGCCAGTCGATGGCGATGCAACGATGCGGTCTCCCAGCCCCTAGATCGCATGGCTGCACAAGATGACACGGAAATGTAACGTGGCACACGCGTGGGCGCAAACCTGCGCGCGGAAGTTGCGTTGTCTGGCCATGGCAGAGAGCTGCCGGCGTCAGTGCGAGACCGATGGAGCGGCCGCCGGCACACTGGCATCCGGTGGTGAGACCAGAAGGCGCGAGGGGAGAATGCAGTGCTTCGTTCCAGCTGGTGGCGCGCCCTGTGCCATCGACGGCCACGGCACAGGTGGCAGGTTGGCGGGCGAGCCGCAATGATCGTGGCGGCTCGCAAGCAGATGTGCCCTCAGTGCGCCATGGAACAGAAGAAGGGCGCCATCGCACACCTGCGACGGCGCCCTAAGTCGTTGACAATAAAGAAGTGAGCCCGGCGAGATTTGAACCCGCGACCAACAGATTAAAAGTCTGCTGCTCTACCGACTGAGCTACGGACTCATAGAGGATAAGAGATTAATGGTACGTCCTCGCGAAGAGTACGGTCAAGCGTTGGCCGCGATGTCGACCATGTGCTCGCGCCCGGGGCCGACACCGACTAGGACGACCGGCACACCGGCTATCTCTTCGATGCGGCGTACATAACGCTGCGCGTTATCGGGCAACTCGCCCAACGCCCGCGCTTCGGTTGTCGGGGCCTGCCAGCCCGGCAGCACGTCGAACACAGGCTCGGCGCGCTCGAAGTCATCGTTTCTGGACGGTGGCGATGTTGCCGGGGTGCCGTCGATGAGGTACCCCGTACACACTCGAACCTCGCCAAGCGTGTCGAGCCGGTCGAGCGCTGTCAGCGCCAGTCCGGTTAGTCCGTTCACTCGGGCCGAGTAGCGTAGTATCACACCATCCAACCATCCGCAGCGGCGCGGCCGACGTGTTGTAGCACCGTACTCGTCCCACAGCTCGCGCATCCTGTTGCCCAGATCGACGTCGAATTCCGTCGGGAAGGGACCGTTTCCCACTCGGCTGGTGTACGCCTTCACAATCCCAACGACCTCGGTGATTGCGGTGGGACCGATTCCAGTGCCCGTGCATGCGCCGCCGGCGGACGTGTTCGAACTGGTCACGAATGGATATGTCCCGTGGTCGATGTCGAGCAGGGTCGCCTGCGCGCCCTCGCACAGAATGGCATCGCCCGCCTCAAGGGCGCCGTGGAGCTTCGACGACGTGTCGGCGATCATGGGGGCGAGGCGGGACCCCATCTCGAGGTACTCGTCGATGGTACCGCCGGCGTCCAATGGCTCAGCGTCGTAGCAGCGCGCGAGGATCTCGTTCTTGTCGCGGACGATCCGGCGCAGGCGGTCACTGAATGCATCGGGATGCAGCATGTCTCCGACGCGCATGCCGTGCTCTCGGCTGATCTTGTCGAGGTACGTTGGGCCGATACCACGCCTCGTCGTGCCGATAGCGCCCTCGCCAAGCGCTTCCTCCCGGATCTCTTCGATCCGTTTGTGGTGTGGCATGACTAGCGCCGCCCGATCCGATATCCATAGCCGGCCATCCGCGTCGATGCCCCGTCCGGCGAGTTCGTCAAGCTCGCCGATGAACCCCGCCGGGTCGAAGACCACGCCGTTGCCGACGACGCACGTCTTGTCGGGATGGAGAATGCCAACCGGAATCTGGTGGAATATCCATTTGGCGTCGTCGACGATGACTGTATGCCCGGCGTTGGCTCCGCCCTGGAAGCGCACCACGATGTCGTGCTTCTCGGACAGATAGTCTACAACCTTCGCCTTGCCCTCGTCGCCCCAGTGAGTACCTACGGCTACCGTTACTGACATAGTCGCCTCTTCTACTGCGGGATTTGCCCGGTGATGGAATGAAAAAACGACCCGATCGCCGTAATGGCGGTCAGGGCCGTGTCTGAATGTAAGGTCGCAAGTTACCCAACTGCAAAGACGAAGGGATTGCCGCGCGCGATCGTCAGTCGCCCGAACCTGAACCATCGCCGTCGCCGGACGAGAACAGATCGCCTTGGACGTGTCCGTCCCATGCGCTCATGTCCCTGTCGAACAGGCTTGTCTGGACGTTCGGCGACCTCAGAGCGACCTTCCTGCACGCATCGGAGCAGACCAGGTAGCGCTCGACGAAGCTGCCGAC
>CAZSJP010000039.1:4436-13754 GCA_964606675.1 uncultured bacterium | reverse complement strand
AGAGAGCAAGGACAAGTCGGTCGATCTGGCGCTGGGCCAGATCCGGAAGCAGTTCGGCGACGGCGCGATCATGAAGCTGGGCGACAAGGAAGTGACCGCCATCGCGATGATCCCCACCGGTTCCATCGCTCTCGATCAGGCGCTCGGAGTCGGTGGCGTGCCGCGCGGGCGTGTCGTCGAACTCTACGGACCGGAATCCTCGGGCAAGAGCACACTGGCGATGCACATCGTCGCGCAGGCGCAGAAGCGACAGGGCATCGCCGCGTACATCGACGCCGAGCACGCGTTCGACCCGACATACGCCAAACTCTTGGGCGTCGACACCGACGACCTGCTCATATCGCAGCCCGACTGCGGCGAGGACGCGCTGGGGATCACCGATACGCTCGTGCGAAGCGGCGCCATCGACGTCATCGTGATCGACTCGGTTGCCGCTCTGGTGCCTCGCACCGAGCTTGACGGTGAGATGGGCGACACGCACGTCGGGCTGCAGGCGAGGCTGATGTCGCAGGCTCTGCGAAAGCTGACGGGAAGCATTGCCAAGAGCCGCACTTGCGTGCTCTTCATCAACCAGATACGCATGAAGATCGGCGTCATGTTCGGCAACCCCGAGACGACCACTGGCGGCAACGCGTTGAAGTTCTACTCGTCGGTCCGCATGGACATTCGCCGCATATCCACAATCAAGGAAGGCGACACCGTCGTGGGCAGCAGAACGCGGGTGCGCGTCGTCAAGAACAAGGTAGCGCCGCCGTTCCGCAACGCCGAGTTCGACCTGATGCACAACGAGGGGATCAGCCGCTCGGGCGAGCTAATCGATATCGGAACCGACCACGAGCTGGTGAAGCGATCCGGGACGTGGTACTCGATCGCCGACGAACGCGTCGGTCAAGGCCGCGAGAACGCCAAGACCCACCTGCGCGAGCACCCGGAACTGATGGACGAGCTGGAGGACAAGGTCAGAGTCAAGCTGGGCCTGCCGATGGTGAACCCGGACGGGACCGTCGTCGCTCCGGACCCCGACACTGTGGTCGAGCCGCCGCCCGCGGACCCGCCGATGGACCAGGACGAACAGTAGGCCTAACGACCCGCCAACGCCGGAGGACCGATGCCGACCGTCGTAGCTCTGGACGAGATCGATGGGGAACCGAAGCGTCGTCGCGTTGTGTTCGAGGGCGCCGAAGCGATCGAGATCGCGTACGAGTCGGCGCTCGCTGCCGGGCTTCTGCCAGGGCGGACGGTCGACGCCGGCGCCATCTCGGAAGCTGTCTCGGACGATGCCGCGAGAGTTGCCGAGCGCCAGGCCCTCTCGCTGTTGTCTCGCAGGAATCTGTCCGAATCCGAACTCCGCAAGAAGCTCGTGCCGAGCCCGCCTGCCATCATCGACCGAATCGTTGAGAAGTGCATCGAGTGGGGCTACCTCGACGACAAGCGCCTTGCCGAGGCTATCGTGCACGACGGAATCGAGCTTAAGCACCATGGCCCGGCGCGTCTTCGCAGGACTCTGCGCGAGCGCGGAATAGATCGCGATCTGGCCGACGAAGCGCTTGCATCGTCCGCCGTCGACCAGCCCTCCGCAGTCGAACAGGCGATGGCGGCACTGTCGTCCAAGCGGCGGAGCTATGCGCGGCTGGAGCCTGAAGTCGCCAAGCGGCGCATGATGGGCTTCTTGCAGCGCCGAGGGTTCGATTTCGGCACCATCAAGGAGGCCGTGCGGGAGTTCATAGACGGTTCCACGGACGATGTGGACTGAACATGAACCCCGAGACGGTCGCTACACCAACCTCAGCAACCTCACAACCATTGCATAGAAGGATGATACTCGATGACCAAGCCCGTAAGAGTCGCAGTCACCGGCGCCGGTGGCGAGGCCCGCCACTACATGGATGCATACGTTCGCTCCGATGACTCGGAGCTTGTGCTGGTGCAAGACATATCCGCCGCGGGCGCGGAGGTCCAGGGCGAGCGGCTCGGAGTACCGTGGACCACCGACTTCGAGAAGCTTCTCGGCGACGGCATCGACGTCATAGATGTCAGCACGCCCAACCATCTGCATCTCGAACAGACGGTGGCGGCAGTGTCGGCCGGCAAGCACGTGCTCTGCCAGAAGCCCATGGCGCCAACCGTCGCCGACTGTGACGAGATGATCGCCGCCGCGCGCAGACACGACCGCAAGCTAGGGATGTACATGGGCATGCTCAGCTCGCTCCTGATGCACGAGTTGCGCGAGATGATCCGCGCCGGCGTCTTCGGTGTCATCTCGTCGGTGAGCAGCCGCGGCGCGCACCGAGGTCCCCTCGAGGCCAAAGACAACTCGTCGTGGCGGGGGTCGCTGGAGAAGACGGGCGGCGGAGCATTCATCCAGCTTGCCGTGCATGGCTACAACGTGTTCCAGTGGCTGCTCGACGAAGACATCGTCGAGGTCTCCGCGCGGTCGACCAATCGGCTCTGCAAGCATTCGATAGGCGGCGACGACCTGACGCACGCCGTGGTCGAGTTCGCGAGTGGCGCGTACGGCACGTTCGAGGCCGGCTACTCGGCCGAGGGCGGCCTTCTCGCGTTCTACGGGACGAAAGGTTCGTTCGTGCAGGCCGGCGGCACGTCGTTCCTATGGTCGGAAGTGCCGTGGGAGGGGCAGATCGTCAGCTACACCCCACTACCCGACAAGCAGATGACTGTTCTGGATCAGTCGGACATCGGCAAGCGCAGTGCGCCGTTCCGGTCCGCGCACGATCAGCATGAGGCGTTCGTGAGCGCCATCCGCAACGACCGACCCGTTCCGGTGCCCGGCGAGATCGGCAGGCGCGACGTTGCGATAGCCAAGGCGGTCTACCTTGCCGCCGAAGAGGGCAGGTCGGTAAGTCTCGCCGAGTTTGCGTAGCGCGATATCCGTCGATTCGGGTACCGAACATCACATGAGGAGGACACACTATGGCGCCGTCTCTCGACCGTGACGCTCTCGAATACCACGAGCGACCACCACGCGGCAAGATCAGGGTGCAGCCGACCAAGCCGTGCGTTACCCAGCGCGATCTTAGCCTGGCCTACTCGCCCGGCGTCGCCGTTCCGTGCCTGCGGATACGCGACGATGCCGAGGCGGCGTATCTGTACACCTCGAAGGGCAACCTCGTCGCGGTGATCTCCAACGGCAGCGCCGTGCTCGGGCTGGGGAATATCGGCGCGCTTGCCGGAAAGCCGGTGATGGAAGGGAAGGGCGTTCTCTTCAAGCGCTTCGCCGACATCGACGTGTTCGACCTGGAACTCGACACGGCCGACCCGGACGAGTTCATCCGCACCGTGAAGCTGCTCGAACCCACGTTCGGCGGCGTGAACCTCGAGGACATCAAGGCGCCCGAATGCTTCTACATCGAGGAGCGACTCAAGGAACTCATGGACATCCCGGTTTTCCATGACGACCAGCACGGCACGGCCATCATATCCGGAGCGGCGCTCATTAACGCGCTTGAACTGGTCGGGAAAGACATCTCTGAGATCCGCGTCGTCTACAACGGGGCGGGCGCGGCCGGGATCGCGTGCGCCGAGCTTCACGCGCTCCTCGGCGTCAGGCGCGAGAACATGACAATGTGCGACACGCGCGGTGTGATCTACGAAGGCCGCGAGGCCGGCATGAACCCCTACAAGGAGAGGTTCGCGGCAAAGACCGACGCACGCACGCTCGCCGAGGCCATGGTCGATGCCGACGCTTTCGTCGGCGTGTCGGTGAAAGGCGCCGTGACGCCGGAGATGGTCGCTTCGATGGGCGACGCGCCGATCGTGTTCGGGCTGGCCAACCCCGATCCGGAAATCGGCTACTGGGAAGCGAAGGAGGCCCGGAGCGATGCCATCGTGGCGACGGGGCGCTCCGACTTCCCGAATCAGGTCAACAACGTGCTGGGCTTCCCGTTCCTGTTCCGCGGCGCGCTGGATGTCCGCGCGAGGTCAATCGACGACTCGATGAAGATAGCGGCAGCCGAAGCGCTTGCGGAATTGGCGCGAGAAGAGGTGCCCGAGGCCGTCAGCAAGGCATATGGCTCCGAGACGTTCCGGTTCGGGCCGGACTACGTAATCCCCAAGCCGTTCGACCATCGCGTTCTGACGCGCGTGGCTCCCGCGGTAGCCAAGGCTGCGATGGCATCGGGCGCCGCGCGCATCGACATCGATCTGGATGCCTACGTGACCGAGTTGGACAAGCGTCTCGGTGGCACTCCCGAGATAATGCGGCGCGTCTTCCACAAGGCGATGGGCGATCCGAAACGCATCGTGATGCCAGAGGGGACGAACGCGAGAATCGTCAAGGCAGCCCACATCGTGGCCGACCAGGGCATCGGCAAACCCACACTCCTTGGCGACGTCGACAAGGTTCGCGCGGTCGCGGCGGCCGATGAGATACCGCTCGACGGCATCGAGGTGATCGATCCCGCGCGAAGCGAGCGTGCGGCCGACTACGCCGACTCGCTCTTCACGCTGCGAGCGAGGAAAGGTGTCACGCAAGCGACTGCGGGCGAGCTTGTGCGTCAGCCCATATACTTCGGCTCGGCGATGGTGCACGGCGGGGACGCCGACTGCCTACTGGCCGGGGTGACGACTAACTATCCGCGCACGATTCGCCCAGCGCTTCAGGTCGCCGGGGTCAAGCCGGGCAGGACGAAGGCCGCTGGCCTCTACATGATTGTCACGCCCGAGCGGACGCTCTTCTTCGCCGATACGACGGTCAACATCGACCCATCCGCCGAAACGCTGGCCGAGATCGCGATGCTCTCGGCCGAGACGGTGCGCAACTTCGATGTCGAGCCTAGGGTCGCCATGCTGTCATACTCGAACTTCGGCAGCGTGCGGCATCCGAGTGCCGAACGCGTGCGTCAGGCCACCGAGTTGGTCAAGAAGCTGGCACCCGACTTGATGATCGACGGCGAGATGCACATCGACACGGCGCTCAGCGCGGAGGCGCTCGAACGGCATCCTTTCAGCGCGCTCACGTCGCCTGCCAACGTGCTCGTCTTCCCGGGCTTGGCGGCGGGCAACACCGCCTACAAGCTGATGCAACACGTCGGTGGCGCGCAGGTGATCGGCCCGATACTGATGGGCGTCGCCGCGCCCGTTCACGTGCTATCGCGCGATTCGGACGTCGATCACATCGTGAATATGGCGGCCATCGCCGTCATCGATGCGCAGGAAAGGGGCCGATAGTGAGACTCGCCGCAACGATGGTAGCCCTCTGCCTGACGTTGACCGCCTGCCCGGCGTGGGCGCCTCGTCTGTCGTTCGCGCTGCCGACGTCTACCCGAGTGGAGCCGTTCGAGACTGCGCAACAGTTGGATAGCGCTGCCGCCGCTACGTTCGTCATCATGAGCGATCACAAAGGACTCGCACCGACTGACTCGCCCGAGATGGCGCGCCTCGTCAGATGGACCGCCGACATGGGCGCAGCGTTCACGGTTGGCCTCGGCGATCACCTCAAGAAGGGTCGGGCGAACGAGATACTGAGCTTCGTCGAGAGCGATACGACGTGGCGCGACCAGTTGTATCCCAACGTGGCCGACGGCGAGAACGAGTTCTACGGGCAGAGCCAGGCCGACTGGTCGGCGGGCGCTCCGATTCTCGACCTAGTGAAGCTGCAGCGAAGGGATAACGTCGAGATCCGTGCGAACGGATCGGAATACTACGCGAAGCTGCCGTTGGGTGACGGCTTCACGGTGCACCTGATACAGCTCCATTTCCCCGACAATCCGGCAGACCCGGACAGCGCGTTCCGAGAGGACTCGCGCGCCTACATGTGCAGCCTGCTGGTGTCGATACCGAATGCGCCGACCGATGTCGTGGTGGTTGGTGCGCATTCGAAGAGTGGCGAGTGGGTGAGCATACTCCGCGACGACCGCCGGGAATTGCTGCTGGACAGGGCGGCGCTGATCCTCAGCGCGACCACGCACCTGTTCCGCCGATTCGACCATGGAGCCGAGAAAGCGCTCACCATCAACACGGGATCGGTCTGCCACGCGAGGCGAGGCATGGCGGGCGTGGCGATCAACGGATTCGTTACGGCGCACCTGCTGATGGCGCCCCCAAGGCTGGTGGTGCAATACGTCGACGCCGGTGACGAGACGCGTGCACTCGCTCCGACGGATAGGGCGTTCGTGAAGATGCTCGACGCGGGCGCGACGTACCCGGTCTCGTTCGGAAACGGCGGCTAGCTGTAGCGAGTCGGTCCGCTACGATCCCAGTTCGGCCGACCGTTCGGCAGCCGCTCTCACGGCGTTCATCAGAGCGGCCCTCAGCCCCTGCTTCTCCGCCGCGTGCAGTCCTGCGATCGTCGTTCCGCCGGGCGACGTAACACGGTCGCGCAGCACTGCGGGATGCTCGTCGGTCTCCAGAACCATGCTCGCCGCGCCGAGAACGGTCTGCGCTGCAAGTGTGAGCGCAAGCGGCTTTGCGAGGCCCGCGCCGACCCCGCCGTCGGCAAGCGCTTCGATCACCGTGTATACGAATGCGGGACCGCTGCCGGATAGACCCGTCACGGCGTCCATCTGGGCCTCGTCCACACGCACGACCTGGCCAACCGCCGAGAGTATCCGCACCACACGCGCCACGTCGTCTTCTGTTGCGTGCGGCCCGGCAGAGACGGCCGAGATTCCTTTTCCGACAAGAGCCGGCGTGTTCGGCATCGCGCGCACAACGTGAGCGGGCGATGCTGCAGCCTTGTCGGTTGGCTGCAACAGCTCTTCGATGCGTTCGATGGAAAGCCCCGCGGCTATGGAGAGCACGGTCTGTGTCGGCCCGAGGGAGCCGGCGAGAGCCGCAAGGGCCACGGGCGCGATCTGTGGCTTCACCGCGATCACGACGACGTCGGCGCCCTGCGTGGCTTCAGCCCCGTCGGCGGTCGTGCGGACGCCGGCCTCGGCGGCGAGGCGTTCCCGCGCCTCGTCCGAGACGTCGGCGACGACAATGTCCTGCGGGCCGGCGCATTCGGCACGGATGACGCCGTGAACCAGCGCCGTGCCCATCTGCCCGCCGCCGATCATGCCGATACGAAGTGCCGCCATGCCTGGGATCCTCCCCGGAAAATGAAGCGGGACAAGCGCAGTCTTTCCGACGGCAGCCCGTCCCGCAAGTTGGATCGAGTTTCAGGTCAGACGTGCGTTAGCCACGTGTGACGGTCTTCTACGTCCCCGTTCACGATTGAGAAGAACGCATTCTGGATGGCCGCGGTGACCGGCCCGCGTTTCCCGTCGCCAACCGGCATCCTGTCGACGGACACGACCGGCGTGACCTCGCATGCCGTTCCCGAGAAGAATATCTCGTCGACGATGTAAAGCGCCTCGCGCGGTATCAGTTGCTTTGCGATCTTGTAGCCGAGTTCACGCGCCAGCACGATGACCGAGTGGCGGGTGATGCCCGCCAACAGCGACGTGCTCGATGGCGGCGTCACGATGCCACCTTCTCGCACCAGGAATACGTTCTCGCCCGACCCCTCCGAGATGAGGCCGTTCACGTCGAGCACTATGCCTTCGTCGTAGCCTTCGGCGACGGCTTCCATCTTGACGAGCTGGCTGTTCAGATAGTTGCCCGATGCCTTTGCAAGTGCAGGGAACGTGTTGGGCGCCGGACGGCTCCACGACGAGACGCGCACGTCTACTCCGCTTTCGAGCGCCTCGGGTCCCAAATATTTGCCCCAATCCCATGCAGCGATGATGACGTCGGTGGGGCACTGCAAAGGGTCGACACCGATCTGGCCGTAGCCCCGGTATACGAGTGGCCGTATGTAGCAGTCGGCCAGGTTGCTACGGCGCACCGTTTCGAGCGAAGCCTCGATGAGCTCCTCCCTCGTGTACGGAACGTCCATACGGTACACCTTCGCCGAATCCAGCAGACGGTCGATGTGTGCATCCAGCCGGAACACCGCCGGGCCGCTCTTGGTGTTGTAGCAGCGGATTCCCTCGAACACCCCGGAGCCGTAGTGGATTACGTGGGAGAGAACATGGATCTTGGCATCCTCCCACGGAACGAAATCGCCATTCATCCAGATCGGTCCGGTGCCGGGAAACGGCATAGCTTCAGCCACGTTCAGGGAAGTGCAACTCCTCCCTCGGACGCCTTTCTACGCCCACAAGGGTCGGCATGCCTCATCCCACTGTGCCCGAGTCGGGCGGTATCGCAGGCGTGAGGAGTGCTTGGCTAAAATAGTCCGTGGGCGTCAGTAGGTCAACCACGAGCATGCGCGACTTCCATCGCGAGCATTGGCTTCGTAGCGTGCGCCATGGTGCCGCGCGGTCGATGGCGCCGAACGTCGGTTCGCGCGTACGTACCTCGCATTGTGTCCGGCGCTCGCGTACATTACGTCAGTGATGTCTGACGCCCCGGTTCCGTCGGCGATGCGGTCGCGCCATGTGCGGCGTTTCCCGCAGCGGCGCCGCATGTGCGACGGGATCGCGTCTGAGAGAAGAACGCCACCCGTGTGAGAGGTCCGGAATGGCCACGGATGCCCCTGGAGGGGCGGCGACAGCCGCCATCGGTACACGCCTTGCTGGAGCGCTCGAGGACTACCTCAAGAAAGCCTCGGGGCGAGAAGATCATATGGTCAAGCTCCTGACCGTGATGGGCAAGTTGCTCGCCGACGCGAGGCCCACCCCCGAAGCGGCGATGCAACCCGTATCGGCCGCACCGGACTTGTCTGAGATCACCGATCTCTTACGGGAACTTGCAGGCCCCCAGGCGTCGGCCGAAGCAGGTGCAGGAGGCGACATCCTCGAAGGGGTGCTGGCCACGAACGCAGAGCTGAGGGACCTCTCGGGCGAACTGAAGTCGGTCGTAAGCGCGATGGCCGCTGCGCACGACCGCCAGACCGACACGAACGAGCTCTTAGTGAACCTGGTGCACGAGCAGTCCCGGAAGATGGCCGAGGCCGAGATGCAGCAGGCTCCCTTGTCGTCGGGCGCAGACCGGACGGCCGATCTCAAGGTGGTGCAGTACGACCCGGCCGACTACGCGTTCCTCAACGAATCGGATGTCTTCGGCGCGCTCTCGGACGACGCCCTCCAACTCATCCTGTCGAACAGCGAGCTGAGATCTGCGTCCCCCGACGACACGGTGTTCGATACCGGCGACCCGGCGGCCGAGGTATACATCATCAAGTCGGGCATAGTCGAGATATGCCGCCCGACGGACGATCCCGACAAGATGAGCGTCGTCGTGTACCTGACGTCCGGCGACTCGATCGGCGAGATGTCGGTGCTGATAACCGGCGATTCGAGGGGATCCCTGGCGCGCGTGCCCGAGGGAGCCGAGCTACTCATAATCGACCAGGACGCCTTCAACAAGCTCTTC
>CAZSJP010000039.1:0-4426 GCA_964606675.1 uncultured bacterium | reverse complement strand
CGATACCGGAATTGGCTTTCCGCTTGGCGTCCGTGTTCGCGCGTCGCCTGAAGAACTCGTACAAGAAAGAGCGAGTGCAGACTCGCCACCGTGAGCTTCAGGGGTCGCTTCAGTATTTCGATCTGCCGACAGTCGTTCAGACGCTGCTCTCGTCCGACGAACGAACCGGGATGCTCACGGTCTACCGTGACCACAACGACGTCTTCGCCGAGCTGTTCTTCGAGAGTGGAGCCATCCGCTACGCCAAGGTCGGGCACCTCATGGGTACCGAAGCCTTCTTCCAACTGTTCCAGACCGAACTGAGTGGCTGCAGCTTCCAGTTCAAAGAAGGCAGCGTTCCCGACGGGTTCGACCAGGCTGCGGAGATCACCGAGCCCGGGATGAGTCTGCTGTTCGAGGCGGCCCGCCTCTCTGACGAGCTGAAGCTTCTCAGACAGGATATCCCCGATGCGGGGCGGACATACAGCCCGGCCGTCGAGGCCCTGGTGTGGGAGGATGAGGACACTCGGACGCTGGCCAACGGCGTGTGGAACATGCTCCGGCGCGGAGCCACCGTCAGCGATATCCTCGACGGGTTGCCGAGGTCGCATCACTCGGTCTACGCCGTGCTGTCGCAGATGCTCAAGTCAGAGGCGATCTCGTAGCGGCGAACGACTGCCGCGGCGGACCTCCTTCGCTCACCACATATCCCGATACGTCGGCCGCCCGAGGAGAGTCGGGGGCGTTCATCCACGAAGGACAAAAGGAGACCAGCAATGCGCGTCATCATCAAGCCGGACCAAGATGCCGTAGCGGTATGCGCAGCCGATTTCGTCACGGGCCTGCTTCACCGCAAACCCGATGCAGTGATCGGACTTGCGACAGGGTCGACCCCGCTACGCCTCTACGCCGAGCTGATTCGGCGACACAATGACGATGGTCTGGACTTCTCGAAGGTCACGACGTTCAACCTCGACGAGTACTACGGGCTGAAGCCGAGCCATCCTCAAAGCTATCACTACTTCATGAAGGATAATCTCTTCCAGTACCTGAACATTCCGGAGTCGCAGATCAACGTGCCGTCCGGCGCCGCGAAGAACGTCGAGGCATGGTGCGAGAGCTACGAGCGCAGGATCGAGTCGGCCGGTGGCATCGACCTGCAGGTGCTCGGAATCGGGGGCGATGGTCACATAGCGTTCAACGAACCCGGCTCGAGCCTCGGCTCCCGGACGCGCATCAAGACGCTGACCGCCGAGACAATCGAGGATAATTCGCGCTTCTTCGGACCGGACGAGGAGGTGCCCAAGTTCGCCATCACGATGGGCATCGGGACGATCATGAAGGCGCGGCAGTGCGTTATCCTGGCCACGGGCGCGAAGAAAGCTCGCATATGGGGCGAGTTCATCGAGGGACCCGTGACGGCGCAGGTCACGGCCAGCGCCCTGCAACTCCATCCTAGCGCCGTCGCGATCTGCGACGAGGACGCGGCCGCCGACCTGAAGCGGCGCGACTACTACGAGCACATCGAGAAGATGTCGGCGGAACTAAGCAAGATACACTGAGCAGCTATCCGCAGGGGCGCTCGCGACGGGCGCCCCTGCGACCACACCACGGGTCAGCGTGATGCGTACCCCGTTCTCGCCCGGCCTCGACCCGACACGGTGCTCGGGCACCGTACGCGCGAATCGGGCGGATGCTCGGAGGCAACTCCGGACCACGATGGAGCGGCAACACGATGCAACAGAACGACGGCGCATCGACCTACGACAGCATATCGCAGAGAGCCACCGATTCGTACCGCAAGGCTCTCGTACCGTTCGAGCCGGGCACGACGAACGCTGACACCGAATCCCGGCGGCAACTCCACGATTTCCTCGCCGCACTGTACGACTGCATGTACGAAGACCCGTCGCTGTTCGGTATGTCGGTCGCCGATGACGACTTTCTGGAAAACGACGTACACGGCGGCGATCACAACAGTACCGTCGTACGCAAGTTGAATAGACCGCGGAAAAAGATCGCCGCAACCGTCGAGTTGCTTCGTGGTTTCGGCGAGTATGGGCAGCCGGAGAACGGCAACCTGCTGATTCCTATCCCTGAGTACCGTGAAATGCTCTCGACTATGCCGAAGGTACTCGCAAAGTGCATCGCCGGGCTCGGCGAGGTAGGACTCGTTGTAAGTGAGAACGCCGATAGCGCGGCCATCGGCAGTGAACGGTTCCCGGATATGATGAAAGCACTGGCGGAACTAGCACTCGCTCAGACGACTGAAGGAGATAAAGAGCTGCGCCATATTCACTTCGCGCGATGTGACTTCAACTCGCTCGATGAAGACTATCAACTCGACGTGGAAGAGATATTCTCATATTTCAGACCTGGGGCTAGGAAGCATGCGATGGCTCTTCACAGTTTCCTACTTGAGATGGGGTACACCACAACGGTAAAGGCGAAAGACTTTGGTATCCACGAATGGGAGCTAGATTACCAGGGCCCCCGAAAAATAAAGAGTTCGCAGCTGGTGCGAATCAGGTATTGCGACCGCTATCACGATCCTGAACACGTATGGGTGATGCCCGCAGCCGCCGCTCGCCTGGTACCACATTTCCCAGACCAGCCGGAGCGAGTTCAGGATGATTTCCGAGATCGAGTCAATGCGTGCGATCCGAACTGTAGCTGGTGCGAATCGAAGAAAGGACTTGGTCCTGCGGAGCTCGAAGGGCGAACGATCTGCTGGTACACGTCAGTGCGTCCGAAAGCTATCAACGATGAGAGCATGGCGCTGGTACGTGACTACGTCCGCTGGCACGAAGCGCTCGCCTAGGTGCAACGTCGCTGTCGATTATCGCGTTCCCCGGAGTCGCTCGGGCATTCAGGCGACGCTTCGGAACACGGGGCTCTCGCCGCGCTGTGTGCCCCAAGGCTATCGGCCCTCATGCCTGCAATCGGCTTATCCGATGGTCGTGCATCCTCCAGGATGGGGAAGCCAGCTCGTCAGGTTGACTGCGTCAACATCGGCTGCTACCTTGACAGGGCTATTGCCGCCGGTGCCGTCTATTTCGAACCGATATGTACCACTTCGCGGACGCGCTTCGCGCACGGGTCCCCCGAAGGGAAAGCGAATATGAACATCCTTCTCGTGTATCCTGAAACGCCGTGCACCTTCTACAGCTTCCGACACGCGCTGAACTTCATCTCGAAGAAATCCGACGGGCCGCCACTCGGGTTGCTCACCGTGGCGGCGATGCTGCCCGGCGAATGGGAGAGGAAACTGGTCGATCTGAACGTCGCGCCGCTGACCCGGGACCACCTTGGGTGGGCGGACTACGTGTTCCTGAGCGGCATGAATGTGCAGAAAGCGTCGTTCCAGGAAGTGATCAGGCGCTGCAACCAGTACGGAGTCAAGGTGATCGCCGGTGGGCCGATGGCGACGTGCGACCATGAGGAGTTCCCCGGTGTCGACCACTTCGTCCTCAACGAGGCCGAGATAACGTTGCCCATGTTCCTGAAGGACCTTCGAGACGGGGAACCGAAGCACGTCTATACGTCGACGGAATTCCCCGACATTACCTCGACGCCGGTACCGATGTGGGATTTGCTGAGAATGAAGGCCTACGCGACCATGTACGTGCAATACTCGCGCGGCTGCCCCTTCAACTGCGAGTTCTGCAGCATCACGTCGCTCAACGGACATCGGCCGCGAACCAAAGGCAGGGAGCAGTTCCTTGGCGAGCTGGAGTCGCTCTACCGGCGCGGCTGGCGTGGCGACGTATTCATCGTTGACGACAACTTCATCGGCAACAAGAAGAAGCTCCGGACGGACATACTGCCGGCGTTGGTCGAGTGGTCCGAGAGCCGACGGCACCCGTTCGAGTTCACGACGGAGACGTCTATCGACTTGGCCAACGACGAGGAACTGGTCGGCCTCATGGCCAAGGCCGGCTTCCGCTCGGTCTTCGTAGGAATCGAGACGCCGAATGACGAGAGCCTGGCTGAGTGCGGCAAATCCCAGAACCTGAAGTGCAACATGGTAGACGCGATAGAATTGCTGCAACGCAATGGCTTGCGGGTATCGGCCGGGTTCATCGTGGGCTTCGATCACGACTCGCCCAGCATCTTCCAGCGTCAGATCGACTTCATCCAGAAGAGCGGCATCGTGACGGCCATGGTCGGGCTGTTGAACGCGCCGCGCGGGACGCGTCTGTTCCAGCGCATGCAGTCGGAGAACCGCCTCCTCGGCACAACGACCGGCGACAACATGGACGGCTCGACGAACCTCATTCCGCAAATGGGCTACCAGACCCTGATAAAGGGATACAAGGAACTGCTCGAAACCATCTACTCGCCGCAGGAATACTACGAGCGGGTGAAGGCGTTTCTGGATCAGTACAGGCGCGAGGCGACCGGAATGAGGTTGACGTTGGCGGAAGTGAAGGGGTTCTTCAGGTCT
>CAZSJP010000038.1:6390-13828 GCA_964606675.1 uncultured bacterium | reverse complement strand
CGTGTCCGGCGTCGGCTTGCCGGAGCGACCCGCGACACCTATCGTTTCTGCTGAAGGGCCGTGCGATCATCGACGAAGCAGCTGCGACGACAGCGGCGCCGCCAGAGGCCGGATTGGCGTCGGACGCGCCCTATCGCTCGCCGTGGCGGCATGTCGGACGCTGCGTGCTGCACAACGCTACCGGGCTAGCTGGACGTGCCAGAACCGGCTCGCGCGTAATCGAGCGGAGATTGGCTTCAACCGGAGACAAGAGTAGGGAGAGGATATCCATGGCTGCAATGAACCTGACGTACAAAGTGTTGAGCGACCATCTAGTGGCCGGCGAACTGACGCCCGGATCCGAGATCGGGATAACGATCGATCAGACTTTGACGCAGGACGCAACTGGTACTATGGCCTACCTGCAGCTAGAGGCGATGGACATAGCCGGAGTCAGGACGAAGCGCTCCAATAGCTATGTCGACCACAACATGCTTCAAGAAGGCTTCGAGAACGCGGACGATCACCGATATCTGCAGTCGGTTGCGGCAAAGTACGGCATAGTCTTCAGCCGCCCCGGCAACGGCATATGCCACCAGGTGCACCGGGAACGATTCGGGGTGCCCGGTCAGACGCTGCTCGGCAGCGACAGCCACACGCCGACGGGCGGCGGGATAGGCATGCTCGCTATGGGCGCTGGTGGGATCGACGTCTCTGTCGCCATGGCGGGGCAACCGTATTTCCTGCCGTGCCCTGAAGTGACTCTGGTGAAGCTCACCGGCGCGCTGCAGCCGTGGGTCTCCGGGAAGGATATCATCCTGGAGTTGCTTCGCCGGCTGACGGTGAAGGGCGGCGTGGGGCGCATCATGGAGTACGGCGGCCCGGGAGTCGACAGCCTACCGGTTGCAGATCGCTTCACCGTGACCAACATGGGCGCCGAACTCGGAGCGACGACGTCGATCTTCCCGAGCGACGAGTTGACCCGGAAGTACCTGGTGGCGCAGGAGCGAGGGGACGATTGGGTAGAGTTGAGCGCCGACGAGAACGCGACCTACGACGACGTGGTCGAGATCGACCTGGACACGCTGGAGCCGCTGGTGGCAAGGCCTCACAGTCCCGACAGCGTCGTGAAGGTCAGGGATGTCGCAGGCACCCCGGTGCAGCAGGTGTGCATCGGAAGTTGCACCAACTCGTCATACCACGACCTGGGCATCGTGGCTCGCCTGCTTCGCGGCAAGGCGGTCGACCAGGGGCTGACGGTCACGGTTACGCCCGGGTCGAAGCAGGTGTTCGAGATGATCGCGCGCGATGGGTATCTGGACGATCTGATCTCGGCTGGTGCACGGGTGCTGGAGAGCGCGTGCGGGCCGTGCATAGGAAACGGTCAGGCGCCACCATCGGGGGCGACGAGCGTACGAAGCTTCAACAGAAACTTCGAGGGACGATCGGGAACTCGCGACGCCCAAGTGTTCCTGGCGAGCCCCGAGACGTGCGTCGCAAGTGCTCTTTCCGGTGTCATCACGGACCCGCGCGACCTCGGCGAACACGTCGAGATCGTGGAGCCGGAGCAGTTCGTTATCAACGACAATATGGTCGTTCAGCCTCTGTCGGAGTCGGAAAGGGCGTCCGCAACGATCAGCCGAGGTCCGAACATCGTCCCACTCGGCAAGTTCGATGAGATGTCGGAAGCGGTATCGGGCAGAGCGCTTATCAAGGTCGAGGACAACATCACAACCGATCACATCATGCCGGCGGGAAAATGGCTGAAGTTCCGGTCGAACGTGCCGAAATACTCCGAGGCTACCTTCAGCATCCTCGATGAGGATTTCTCGAAGAGATGCAAGGAATGGGGCGGAGGTTTCATCGTGGGCGGCGGCAACTACGGACAGGGGTCGAGCCGGGAGCATGCGGCGCTGATTCCGCGGTGGCTTGGCGTCAAGGGAGTGATCGTGAAGTCGTTCGCCAGAATCCATCTAGCGAACCTGGTGAACTTCGGCATCTTGCCGCTGACGTTCGTCGATATCGAAGACTACGACTGGATCGAATTCGGCGATGAGCTGGCCATCGACGACGTCAGGGCCCTGATAGAGCGTGGCGATACGAACATCGCGGTCAGGAACGTGACGAAGGGAAAAACGTTCGCCGTCACGCACACCCTCACCGATCGGGCGCGGCAGGTGCTTCTGGCCGGAGGGATGCTCAATTTCGTGAGGCAAGCCGTAGATCGGGCATGAGACGGATGAGTTGACCGAACGAGACACAGGTATCGCCCTGCCGCTGCATGCCGAATCCGGCCGTCCGGTTCTGTTCGGGGCGCACGTGTCGGCCGCCGGCGGAGTGCACCTGGCTCTGGAACGAGGTCGCGAGATCGGCTGCAGCGCGATCCAGATCTTCACCCGGAATCCCCGGCAACGGCGGTCGCCGGAGATCAAGGCCGAGGCGGTCGAAGCCTTCTCGGCTGGAGTAGCGAGTGAAGGACCTGCGTGCGTGATATCGCACGGGTCGTACCTGATCAACCTCGCGACTCCCGAACAAGAGACCAGGGAACGATCGATATCGGCGATGATTGACGAGGTAAGACGTGCGGCACAATTGCGGATACCGTGCGTGGTCACGCACCTTGGCGGTCATATGGGAGACGGCGAGGCGAATGGTCTGAAGCGATTGACCGAAAGCCTCGACGAGGTCCTGAAGCAAACGGATGAATGCGACGTTGCGGTCGCATTGGAGACGACTGCGGGAGCCGGCACGATGCTGGGCGGACGGTTCGAGCATCTGGCGTACGTTCTGGAACACTCCGCGGCGCCGGAGCGCTTGACAACGTGCTTCGACACGTGTCATGTATTCGTCGCCGGACACGACATACGCGCCAGGGAGGCGTACGACGAAACCTGGGATGCGTTCGCCAGGACGGTCGGTATGCCGAATCTGGCGGCGATCCACGTGAACGACACGAAGAAACCTTTCGGCAGCCATAGCGATCGACACGATCATATAGGAGACGGTGAACTCGGATTCGAGCCGTTCCGTTGGATAATGAACGACAGTAGATTGGAGACGGTGCCGAAGATTGCCGAGACGCCCAAAATGGAAGAGATGGGCCGCGAGAACGTCGCACGTCTGCGTCGTCTCGTTGGGTCGGAGTAGGATCACCAGCGTGGAACTCCAATGAAAGGAACCAGCATGGCTGGATCGACAGACGCTCTGAGATGGCCCCGCGTGGTCAGGATACTATCGGTGCTCCTGATATTCGCGGTTCTTGCCGGGTGCGGCAACACGTCCCGTGGTCCGGAGGACAACTCGGCCCTGTCCGAAGAGCTGGTCGGGACATGGTTTGCATACCGCAACAACACCATCGAGAACATGTGGATATTCCGCAGAGACGGTACGTGCAGCAACGACGGCTGGCCTGTGTCGATACTTGCCGCGGGCCAGGGAATGCCCCCGTATCATCTCCGAGGTGCGTACCGCGTTACGAGCGATCGGGTCGAGATCGCCATCACCGCCGAAGACGGTAGCACCGACACGATTCACATGCGTGAGCCCGTCATATCGGACGATCGTCTCGTCTATTCCGTCGGGCCGACAAACGAACCCGTAGTGTTTCTCAGAGAGCGCACCGCTGCAAGCCAGGAGACGGCTCCCGCTACCGAAGACGAAACTGCCGATCCGGATCTGGCGACGAAGATCGTTGGTAGCTGGGCGGCGTTTGCCGACGGCTTCCCGACCAACACGTGGATCTTCAACGAAGATGGCATGTTCGTGAACGAGGGATGGGCACGTTTGGACAGACGCACGATGCTGGTGCGGAGGCTGTATCAGGTTGCCGGCAAATACACGCTGAGCGGGCAGCGCGTAGTTCTCACCAATGAGAAGCTCCTCCAGTTCGATCCGGAGACGAACTCGGTGAATACGGAGGTCCCTCTCTCAGAGCGAATCGTGCTGTACGACGTCGCTATCATGCACGACCGACTGCTCTACACCAACGAGGTCGGTCTGCCGGTGGTATTCCGCCATGGCGTGGTGACTCCGACCAACTGGTAAGCACTCTGGAAGATGTCGCGAACCGGCGTGCCGTTCGGGTGCGCGCTCCTGGCGCCCCGGGCGGAACGCCGGCCGACGACGATTCGGCGACATCGTAGGCCCTTTCATGCGGAGCGCGTCGGGAGGACTGCCAACCGGCATGGTCGAGAATCCCTCAGCTTCGGCGGAACGGCTGGTAGAGGAGCTGTCGACGGCCCTGCCGGGAGACGTCGACGCTCACGCGTCGGCTCTTGGCAAGCGCTTCGGCGACGCTACGGACGTTGTGCAGGGAGCGCTGTCTCGCCTCAACGCCGCGGCGCCACAACCGGACTCTGCGGGAGATATCGCGCGGCTTGTGCGGGCGGCGATCCATACGCCGAATCCTGTTGCCGCGCTCGACGGCATCACCGCACTCCTGGACGTTGCCAACGCAACTTGGCCGCCGGGCGACACGCAGGCGCAGGCGCTGGCATGTCTGCTGTCCGGGAGTTCGTTCCTCACCTCACACCTCCTCACGCATCCGGACGCCCTCGGCTGGCTCCTCAACGCGATCGAAGCTCCTGTCGGACGCGACGAGCTCAGCCGCGACTTTGCGCTGGCCGTCGACAGTGCGCCGACCATCGACGAGATAGGTGTCTTGCGCGAATGGCACATGCGCCATCTCGCCCGGATCGCCTGTGCCGACCTTGCCGACATGCTCGACATCGCCGACGTGGCCGCTCAACTCTCGATGCTCGCCGATGTCGCGTTGGACGAGGTATGCCGGTTCCACGCGCGGTCGATGGACGAGCGTTTCGGCAGGCCGCTTCAGGACGACGGCACGCCTGCGGGCATGTGCGTCATCGGCCTCGGAAAGCTCGGTGGCGAAGAGCTGAACTTCCGATCCGATATCGATTTGATGTTCGTGTACTCAGACGAAGGGCATTCGGAAGGAGCGACGTCTGACGGCCTGACCCTGCACGAGTGGTACAGCAGGCTGGCCAGTCGGATCATGGCGACGCTATCGGAGGTCAGCGCCGATGGGATGCTGTACCGGGTCGATGCGCGGTTGCGCCCTGATGGACGGTCCGGCGCGCTGGCCCGATCGCTTGCGTCGTACATCCTCTACTACGAGACACGTGGCGAGGTCTGGGAGAGGCAGATGCTCGTCAAAGCGCGGCCCGTTGCCGGCGACCTTTCAGTTGGGAGCGCTCTGCTCGAATCGCTGAAACCGTTCGTGTACCCTCGAACACACAACCTCAGCCCTCGCGACGAGATTCATCGCGTCAAGTCTCGTATCCTGGCTCATCTCGCCGCACGCGACACGCAAGGGAACGCGACGGAGATCGAGTGGAATCTGAAGCTCAGGCGTGGCGGATTGCGCGATATCGAGTTCATCGTGCAGTGCCTGCAATTGGTCGTCGGAGGAGCGGCCGCTTCGATCCGCCAACGGAATTCCCTGGATGCGATAGACAGGATGGCCGAGCAAGGCGTCCTGAGCGATGATGAAGCCGCTTCTCTCGTACGGGCCTATCGACTGTACCGGAAGGTGGAGCATCGGCTCCAGATGGTAGCCGGGCAGCAGACATTCACGCTACCGGTAGATGCGGAGGCGCGAACCGTGCTGGCCCTTCAGCTTGGCTACGCGAATGCACAGGTCTTTCTTGCCGATCTCGAGTCCGTTCGCTCCGACGTCGCTCGGATCTATGACGACGTGCTCGGCGCGGCCGGCGGGCCTGACAAACTGGAAGTGCTTCTCGAGTTGCCTCGGGACAGCGATCAGGTGGAGCACCTGCTGGCCCCGTATGGTTTCCGAGATCCTGCCGCGGCACATCGGAATCTTCACCATCTTGCCCATGGTCACGGCGAAACGTTCGTGCCGTCGGGGCCTCGCCCGGCAGTGGTGAGGCTGGTTCCGGGATTGCTCGAGCAACTGAGCGAAAGCCCGGATGCGGATCGCGGTCTGACGAACTTCGAGCGCGCCCTGACGGCCTTGGGCGCCGTGGAGAGCTTCTGCGATCTGTTGGCTTCGCACCCCAGATTGCTGGAGCTTCTGACGAAGCTGTTCTCAGGCAGCCAGTCGCTGACCGATACAGCCCTGCGCGACACGGCGCTGATCGACTGGATGCTCTACTCGGGAGTCCTCACGGCCGAGCGCAGAACGAATGAGATCGGCCTTGTGCTGCGCGCGGCCGTTGCGGGTCTCGGCGACGATGGCGAGATACTTAGAGCCATACACACGTTCCGGAAGCAAGAAGTGCTGCGAGTCGGCGTCGGACATCTGCTCGACCTCGCGGACGATGCGAAGACCGGAGCGGAGCTCTCGGCGATCGCGGATGCGACGGTCTGCGGAATCCACGCCGTCAAGCGAACCGAGATCTACGGGAGACGAGGGCAGCCGCTCGACCAGAAGGGCGATCCGGCGGAGATGGCCGTCCTGGCGATGGGCAAGCTGGGGTCCCACGAGATGAATTTCGGCAGCGATCTGGACCTGATATTCGTCCATCAGGCAGAGGGGACGACGACTCAAGGGAAAGCGAACGTGCAGGTATTCATCGCTCTTGCGCAGGGAGTGGTGCGCAGCCTGAGCGAGGCTACCGAGTACGGGACGCTGTACGAGGTTGACACCCGGCTGCGCCCCGAAGGAAGAGCCGCGCCTCTGACAATCGCTTTCGAGGGTTTCAAGAACTACCTGGCCAATCGCGCGTTGACCTGGGAACGTCAGGCGCTCACGCGGGCTCGCACCGTGATAGGGCAGGGATCCTTCGGCAACATGCTGATGGACGTCATTCACGACTTTGTGTATGCGCCCTACGACGACGCTCTGATCTCGGAGGTGGCGTCGATGCGGGTGCGCATGGAGCGTGAGTCTGCGAGGAAATATCCCGGGCGCATCAACATCAAGACGGGCCCCGGTGGGTTGGTAGATGCCGAATTCGTAGCGCAGCTCGGACAAATACTGTATGGTAAAGACGATACGGCATTCCGGGGAATAGGCACTATCGCGGCATTGGAGCGGATGAAGGATGCGGGCCGCTTGCCCGAGGGCATTGCATCGGACTTGATTCGGGGTCGCCGGTGGATGCACGCGCTTCAGACCGCGTTGCGAATCGACGATGAACACGCCCGAAACGTTCTGCCCACCGATGAACCCGAGGCGACGACACTGGCGCGGAAGATGGGACAGCGTTCGGCATCCGATTTGCATGACGCTACCGAGCAGACCATGGAAGAGACGCGCAGAGCGTATCTGTCCGCCATAGACGTGTTGGGGAAATCGGCTTGAGGCGGGCGATGGGAAGGCCCGGCGACACGAGCAGGTGTCGCGACGCGACCGAGGAATGCGAATGATGAGGCGTACACTGCCCTCCGGGCTGATAGCCCTGCTACTCGCCGCAGACGTGGTCGGTGGGTCTATTCTCGACCTCGGCACGGTCGCGAAGATCAAAACCGATAC
>CAZSJP010000038.1:0-6380 GCA_964606675.1 uncultured bacterium | reverse complement strand
AATGCGCTTCTCCGTCGAGGTCGACCTCAGGGGCAAGGATCGCAGTGAGGTGGCGCGGAACTTCCTTGCCAGCCCGGGCCGTGCATCTCGGCTGGTGCGCGGGAACAAGATGACGATCCCTTTCGACGAGCTTGCCGATCCATACAAGGCGATAGTAGCACTCCGGATGTTCCCCGACGATAGCCTCGGAGACAACGGCGTCGTTCACGTCGTAACGCTGGAGAATGAAACATTGGCCCGCATCTCCCAGATATACACGGGAACGACCCGCAACGCGCGTCATGTCGGGCGGGCCGGGACGATAGGCGAGGTATCGGTTACGAGAGACCATAGGATATTGGTGACGTTCCGGAAGCGGGACGTCGACGATACGGGTGCATTGGCACGGGCGATCCTGAGGAACCCGGCCGACGTGAGCCGAATGGTCGGACGCGAGACTATCGTCGTTTCGGCGAAGGAGATGAAGGACGTCTACCGTGGCGCGGTGCTGAATCATCTGTTTCATCAGGACGAGATACGTGGCGATGCACGGCGGCACAAGGTGGTGCTGAATATCGAGACGCTGTTTCGCATAGCGCTATGGTACACGGGTGACGGAGAGAAGTGGCCGGCGCTGAAGCGTGCATCGCACAAGAGAAGCAACCAGGTCGGCATGCGAGAAACGATAGTGATCCCGTACGACCTTCTCGGCAATTGGGCCAAGGTAACCGAAGACGACGTGACCGACGAGACGGCATCCTACCCCCTGGCACTCACGTCGCGCAGCCGTCGCGGCGAGATAGAGCGAGGGCAGCGGCTGCTTGTCCCGAAGCAGTACCTGCCGCGATGGACCCGATACATGAGAGACGGGGAGGACGGGGCCCAGGATAGACTCGGTTGGTACGTGTATAGGGGAACGAAGAACGGACCCCTGACCTACAAAGCCGACGACGATGGTGGGTACGCGGAATACCGGCTGAGGCGGGGAGAGGCCGTGTACTCCAACGTCGTCGTTCGTTTTACCGGCATTCTGACCGGCAGAGAAGTGATGGCGCTGGTCAGGGAGATCCTTCAGCGGTCCGGTCAGCGAGATGCACGGCGATTGCAGGTCGGTGCGCGAATCAAGATTCCGATGAACATGCTCAGCCCCGACTGGCGCCCCGAAGGAGATCCCGCGAGACAGGCCGATTCGGACGAGGCCACCGCCGTTGAGGCCGTGGGACGCGAGATCAGCCGAGAGAGAGCCGCGAGCAGGCGCGGCACGACCAGAAGGAGCCGCCGTGCCTTGGAGGGCGTCACGATAGTGCTCGACGCGGGGCACGGTGGGCGAGACCCAGGCGCCCTGGGTGCAGGCGGGCTGACGGAAAACGAAGTCGTCTACGACATCATGTGTCGCGTACGTAAGCTGCTGAAGGACAACACGCGTGCCAGAGTGCTGGAGACGATCATCGATCGTAGTCAGCAGTACGCACCTTCATCGGGGTCTCTCACGCGCGACGACCGAGACGAAGTGCTGAAGACGACGCCGAACTTCGCTAACAACAACATTGTCACGTCCGTGAACCTTCGCTGGTATCTTTCGAACTACTACGTCCGGGCCGCGCTTCGAGACAAAAGGAGCCTGGACAAAGTAGTCTTCACGAGCTTCCACGCCGATGCGCTTCATCCGAGCGTGCGGGGAGCGATGCTGTACATTCCCGACGCGCGGTATGGCCGCGGCAGATACGTGGCCAAAAGGAGCTACTACCGGTACCGCGAGGTCCAGAGGCGTCCGGTGAGTTTCTCGCGCAGCCAGCGACGTCGAGCGCAAGCGCTGTCGAACGGGCTGGCAACGAAGATCCTCGGCAGGCTTCGTGCCGGTGGCATCGCAGTGCACAGAAACAAGCCGACGCGAAGGTACATCATCCGCTCGCGCGGACGGCGGCCGTTCGTGCCGGCGATCATCAGGTTCAACAAGGCTCCGACCAAGCTACTGGTCGAAGTGGGCAACATCAGGAACAGGTCTGACAGAGCCAACATGCGCAGTGCGCGGTGGCGGCAGCGGTTCGCTCAGGCGTACGTAGATGCGGTAATCGAGCAGTTCGGCGGTTGAGGGCGAGTGCCGCGGCCAAACCAGCCTCACGAACAGTGGCCCGAGATCGGCGCGTGTCGGTCCGATTTCCACGAGGTATCAGTCCATGTCGGTTCAATCCGGTGAATCAGATGCGCGTTTCGTAGTGGCGGAGCTTTCCGACCCCGGCAGACGCAGGAACAACGAGGACGTACCCGTCATCGCCCGCGGTGAGGACTTATCGCGCGGCGAAGACGAGATGCTCTTCGGCGTAGTCGACGGCATGGGAGGCTACCAGGCCGGAGAGGTGGCGGCGGCCCTGGCGCGCGACACGCTGATTCAGTGCTTCGCCTCTGGCGGATCCGACGTGGTGGAATGGATATCGGCGGCCCACGAAGCCATCGTGAGCGATGCAGAGGCGAACGCCGAGCGGGAGAGAATGGGCGCGGTTCTCACCGTGGGGCTGATTCAGGGAACGTCTCTGACGATCGGGCACGTCGGCGATACGAGAATGTACCTCTATCGCGACGGCGTCCTGGAGCAACTGACGCAGGATCAGTCTGCCGTTGGCGAACTTGTGCGCGCCGGACATCTGGCGAAGGAGAAGGCGAGAACGCACCACATGAGCAATGTCGTGTACCAAGCCGTCGGGCACGCCGACCAGCCGCCACAAGCGGAGAGCCAAACGCTCCAGGTACAGGGCGGCGACGTCTATCTAGTGAACAGCGACGGTCTTACCGACGTCATCACCGACGAGCAGATCGCCCAGGTGCTCGAATCGGCGTCGACGTTGGATGAGGCCGCCGAGCGACTGGTCGAGGAGGCCCTCACGGATCAGGAAGCGTTGGACGTGGAGGACAAGCCGACGGTGGTAGGCGGAGGGCGCGACAACATTACCATCGCCCTGGTGCGGGTCGACGGGGGCAGTTCCGACGCCGCCCCGGTGAAAGACGTCTCCGAAGGCAAAGTGTCGCTATTGCAGCGCGTTCTGAGTGTCTTTCGCATGTAGCCGGACGGGGGCCATCGGGTTGCATCGCTGCAGACGTCGGCGCTGTGTTCGTCATCAATGAGCGATGGGTCAAGAAATCCTTTCATCATGTGAGTTGAGTCACATTCACGATATCGCCGATGCATTACGTTATGTGGTGAAGACGCTCTAACCGGCACGCGACGTCCGCTCGGAATAGCGTGTCGGATATGGCATCGGCGGGATTTCCCCTTTCTCGGTGATGCCGACCGGTGGCTTGCCCCCTGCATGGCAGCCTCCGGCAGACTCACTGCACACGTCGGAGGGAACTCCGCGTGGTCCACGCACACACCCGGCTGGTGGTCCTCCTCCCACCGGCCGGGTTCTCTATTTCGCACCGCAGTTCCCTTGGCGACGTCGCGTCCGCGCCGCATCTTTACGCAATGTGACAGACGCCTCCCACCCTATGGAGGGCCGCGGCCTGCACCTTGCGCGCGATTCGCGACCGGAAAGTGAGTATCCCATGATCGTCAAACGTATATCGACAGGTGGAGATCGCAACTTCGGCTACGTGCTGACCGACGACGTGAGCGGCAAGGCAGCGCTGATCGATCCGTCTTACGATCCGGACGGAATGGTGGACTGGGCGCTCGGCGAAGGTCTCTCGGTCAGCCACGCCCTCATCACGCACGACCATCACGACCATACGAACGGGAACGATCGCGTGAGGGAGCGTACGGGTGCGAGCATCGTGATGCACGATTCCTCCGACACCGCGGCCGATATCCTGGTCGTCGATGGCGACGTTGTAACCGTTGGGGGGCTGCAGGTCGGCGTGATCCATACACCGGGCCATCACCCGACGGCGGTGTGTTACCACGCCGGCGGCGCAGTCTTCACAGGAGACACGCTCTTCGTCGGCAAGGTCGGGGGAACCGATCTCGACAGGGGCGCTCGCGAAGAGTACGACAGTCTGCACGGGAAACTCATGAAGCTCCCCGGCGAAACAAGAGTGCTGCCCGGGCACGACGTCGGAACCGAAGCCGAATCGACGATATCGCACGAGCTTGCGACCAACCCGTTCCTGCTACAAGCCACCGTCGAGGAGTTCATCGACCTGAAACGCAATTGGGCCGCCTACAAAGAGCGACACGGCATCGCGTGAGCCGCGAGAACCTGCGCACACAAAGCGCCGCGAGAGGAGATCGAAATGCACGACCACAGCCTCGACGACCATTCGGCCTCGGCTCTGCTGCCGAGATGGGGTGGGGTGTCGCTCCATCTTGACTCTCGGCCTCGGCTGTTCTGGACCGACGACGACGACGCCGAGTTGCGCGGATGGGCGATGAACGTCGACGGACTCGCCGAGCGCACGCGCCATCTGGCGGACGAGATTCTCGCTGACAGTGCCGTGTTCGCATCGGAACCGGCGTGGCACTTCGCGCACCAGAGGCAGATTCGCGACCTGTCGTTCGCTGCATGGCTTCTGGAGGAGGAACGCGCGGCATCGATGGCGTCGAGGTTGCTCGATCGCGCGGCGTCGGCCGAGTCATGGGTGGCTGCCGTGCACCGGCCGATGATCTGCGATCACGTGGCGGCGAACGTCGGAGCGACCTTCGCGGTCTGCATGGACCTGCTATCGGGCTGGCTCACCGAGAACGACGTCGAGCGCTACGAAGAAGCCGTGGCGGAGAAATGTCTGGACCCGTTCCTGATCGCCGCCAACGAGCGCACCACGCACTGGTCGAAGCGAGACGCCGTTACGAACTGGCGAATCATGACGTGTGGCGAGGCCGGCCTGGCCGCGTTGGGCTGTGGCGGCGGACATGAGCGGCTCGACGAGATACTCGCTCTGGCAGTGGAGGGTGTCGTCGATATTCTGGACACCATCCCCGAGGACGGCGACTACGTCGAAGGTCCGCATTACTTCGTTGCCACGTTGGGGATGGGCCTGCGCTTCATCACGGCGCTGGCGAAGTACCGGCCCGACGTCGAGCAATACCTGCAGCACCCGAGGCTCGCGAACGTTGCCGACTACCTGATCCACGTCACCGAACCGGACGGGGACACTTTCAACTACTTCGACAACGGCCTGGGTTGGAGCGCCGACGAACGAGCGACAATGCTCCTGATGGCTCGAACGTTCGGCCGCGGCGACCTTGCCGCGCTGGGCCGAACCGGCGAGATCGGTTCTCTGCTGCAGCTTGTGCTGGACGACCGCGAGCTGCCCTCCGAGGCATCTTCCGGGCCAACGAGCGCGCATTTTCGCGAGAGCGGCCTCGTGACGTGCCGCAGCGATTGGTCGGCGGACGCCACCTACGTAGGGTTCCGCTGCGGTCCCAATACGGTCGGTCACAGCCATCTGGATTGCGGGAGCTTCGTCATATCGCGGGGCTCGGACAGGCTGGCAATCGACGAGGGAATCTGGAACTACGCGCATTTCCTGGGCTTCTTCGGGGTCGACGGGCCACGCTGGGATTTCGATGCGAACGACACAATCGGCCACAGCACGCTGCTGATCGACGGGCAGGGGCAAGTTCATGACCGAGACGCCCCCGGTCGGATCGTCGGCTACACCGAATCCGAACGCGGAGTTGCGGTAGTCGGCGACATGAGCGACGTCTACGGCGACCTTGTGGACGAATGCATTCGGTTCATGGTGTATGTCGCCCCGTCGACCGTGGTAGTCTACGATCGCGTCCGGGCGAAAGACCCTCGGCAGGTCGAGTGGCTGCTGCACCATCGCGGAGATATCGACGAGATCGGGCCGGCTGAATGGTCGCTTCGGACAGGGAGCAGCGCTCTGCACGTGAGGCGTCTGCTTTGTAGCGACGACGACCCGTGGCGCACCAGCGACGTGACGCGCCGGACGAACTACGTTGAATCTAACCGACTTACGCAACAAGCGCCGGCAATAGAGTTCCGCGCGTGGGGCCCGATCCACACCAGTACCGAACACGATCTCCTGGTGGTGCTAACGGCGGGCGACAGCGCTATGGATGCCCCAGCCGACGACGAAGTGTCCGGCTCGATGGCCGGCAACCGGCTCGACGTGACGGTCGGCGAGCGCCGGATCGTCATCGACGCCGAGGCGCGCGAGGTGACGCTCAGCCCCTGAGAGCCCGAGCGTCGGTGACGCCGGTGAGCGCCCGCGATGGGGCATCCGTCCCGTCGTCGTGCGGCATTCGTGCGACTTGTCCCGCCCACTTGCTCCGATCGATTAGGATGGAGAGACGATATGGATCGCTTTCGGGGGGCAGACGTGCCCCACAGGCCCGACTGGGAGGGGTTTGTCGACACGGTCATGCGGCGACGGGAGCCGGATCGCGTCTATCACGTGGAGCTTTTCCAGGACGCGGAGATCCGCGATTCGATCGCCGAGCG
>CAZSJP010000037.1:13643-14101 GCA_964606675.1 uncultured bacterium | reverse complement strand
GCAGGACGTTTTCAACGCTGACTACCGGACTGTTCGAACTGGGGAACCCGCGAAACGACAGCTACGGAGCGGTTCTTTCCCTGGTCCATTACACCGCCGATGGCACGTGGGCCGTCGGCGCGATGTGCTCGTATCTGGGGTATGCTTCGTATCAGATCAACGAAGTGCCGTTGGATAGCGACCGACCCCTGTCCGAGCGAACGTGGGAGCGCGTACGGTTGTGGCAGATAGGTTGGCCTCCCAACAACAGACCCTATCACGCGCTCGTCAGCTATCGTTTCAGCGAGTTCGACCTGCGGCTAACTGCAAGATGGGGTCGCTTCCTTCTTGGCGACCGCGGATGGCGGGTCGACGTGTCCCGCAGGATGGGACAGTTGGGCGTAACGATATTCGGGATAAAGTCCGATGCGCGGTTCAGAGGCGTGAACCGTGTCATCAGGCGCAACGACGTGAGATTG
>CAZSJP010000037.1:0-13633 GCA_964606675.1 uncultured bacterium | reverse complement strand
GGATTCGGCTGGAACTACCACTGTACCCGCGCAGAAGAGCGATGCCGAGCGGGTTCCGCGTAATGTCGGCAGAATCGTTCGCATGGAGCTATCGCTACCGTGTGGGCGATGTGGGGGTCGGCATCAACACGAGGCACGGCGTCGAAGACATCATGGGTGATTACAGCCCGACGGCTGTCGTCACCGGTCTTGAGCGAGCCAGGAAATGGGTTCGTAGTAGCGAGTTTCAAAAGGAGCGATCCCGGCGTGGAGCGACGTTGTCGCCCGTAGTCGGGGATTAACCATCAATCTGGTGGGGGAACTATGAGAAACATGCGAAATGCCCTGGTTCCGGCTATGCTGGGAGCAGGCCTGGCGTTCGCAGCAATCACAGGCTGCGGCCAGTCTATCTCGTCCGGCGATCCGCCCATCGTGCAGGAGAAGCCACCTGTGGTGGCCGACAACATACGCGTGATCATAATGTCCGACCCGTTAGACGACGTCATTGACGCCGTACTGGCCGTGCGTGGCCCGACCGACAAGGACCTGACCATCACGGCGACGATGAGGACGGACCTGGAAGTGACTTCCACGAAGATCCTCGTCACGGTCGACAGCTTGCGGCCCGGCTCGTACACGGTAGCGATCACGAAAGCAGCGGCGGGCGGGGTTGCGTGGAACCTTTTCCAGGACGCCGTGAAACTGAGTGGCGAGGTCGGCCCGTTGGCGGGCGTGTCGCTGACGAGGATCGAGTCCAACGGCTCCACGATCGAAGTGGTATCGGAAGACATCACGGACAAGACGATCGTGACGACGATTCCGGTGGAGCAGCCGCCCTCGACCAAGGATTTCGCGCCGGATCTGGAGCCTGCCGAGGTCGGGGTATCGGGTGTGGAAGGAACGGTGACGGTCTCGAACCAGTCGCCTATCGAAGTGCCACCGATTGTCGATGCTGGCGGCACCGCACAGCAGTCCGTGCTGGGTGCCGTGCAGATTCAGGCGCCTGCAACGCCCGATGCAGTGGTTGCGGTAAAATTCCCGGTTCCTCTGATTTCGCCGGATGAGTACGCGGACGCTGAAGGCGGCGAAGTCGATGTCATGGTCTTCAGCTACGACACCTTCACGTGGGAGAAGGTCGGCGTGGCGGAGCTTGGCGCCGACGGTGTTGCGACCGCGAACATAACGGGCCTCGGAGCGAACAACCTTGTGGCCATCGGCAAACTGCCGGCAGTCGCCGACGAGAGCCCTGTGGAAGCCGAACCGTTCAACACCCTCAACTCGCAACAAGTGGAGGAGTTGAAGGCCGTCTCGGACGAATACACCTATGAGATGGCGCCGCTTGTTCTGGTAGGCAGCGACAAACCCGCCCGGGGGTCCTCGGCACGGGTCGCGCGCACGACGGCGAATGAGAACCTTCCGGACGGCATAGGCACAAAGGACATGCAGATATGGGGACAGATCAAGCCCAATCTCATCGCGGCAGTGAGGGAGAAGTTTAAGGACAGTTCGGTCAAGTCCCTTGGCGACGCCATATCCGGTTATCTGACGGGTGGCGTGAAAGAGGTCCCGCTGAACTATCCCGACGTGGCGTCCGTACTGGAGGAAAGCACGATCGCACTGGAGTTCGCCTTCACATATAGGGTAGGCCGTGTGACAAAAGTCTACTGGGCCAAGCTCTCAACCAACGGCGTTCTGTTCGTTGGTATCGGCCACCCAGAAGGCTCAGGTACCGGCGGCCAATGATACCGGCAGTAGCTCAGAGGTAGTTTGTTCCCACACTAGCGCTCCGATGACGGCGGGCGAGCTTCCCCAGGCTCGCCCGCCTGTTTTTTTGCTCCCGCGAGTTTGTTTACCCCATTGGCGCGCCGCCCCCGCCGGTACACTACTGGCAACTTGCAGAGGTTTCTCAACTTGATTATAATATGTTCTAGGGGCTGGGTATTGGCGTCACCTGCTGGGTGCGGCCGAACAGGCTGTGCACGGAACCGTGCGCCTTGTAGTGCCCTTCTGCCGAGTGCGGACATATATTCTAGCTGGGGAATTTGTCCCCGTCGGACGCAACAGGGTTCACGGAATCAGGCCGGTAATCGGGCGCCCGCCGCAAGGCCGGCCCGGTTATCTAGCGGGGGAACAGTGAGAACCACAAGATGCCTCATCGCCCTGGTGCTTCTGGGGTGTACCTGGGTGTTGTCCGCGGGCTGTGGTCGCTCACTGCCCACCGGCAACCTTCCGCCGCCGCCGCCGCCTTCGCAGGAGACCATAACCAGCGTCAACCTGCTTCTGACCGCTGACAGCAAGGACGACATAGTCGGTGCTGAGGTGATCGCCTTGGGCCCGACGCCGCTGGATAGCGTTCTTCTCAGTGCCGATGCAAGTTCGGTACTGGTTTCGCTCAGCGGCTTGGCGTCCGGGTCGTACACGATCGTCGTCAAGAAGACGGGCTACACCACTCAGTCCGTGCCGTTCCTAATCAGTGGCGCTGTCGCGCCAACGGCCGGCGTCGTCCTGGAGAAGATCGAGGCGGGCAGCGAATTAATGACCGTCGTCCAGCAGGCGATACCGGATGGTTCGGTCCCGACATCGATCCCCATCGACGCGCCCACCATAGTGACCGACTACCGAGCCGCCGTCCCCGCCGCCGTCGTGACGTTGGAGCAGGCGACCGGCAGCTTCGTGTTCGCGCACATGGCGCCAAACGCGGCTCCGCCGGTGGTTCAGGGCCATGAGATACAGCAGTCGGTGCTCGCGGCGGTCTACATCGACGCTCCGGACCGTATCGCCGGCGCGGTCGTCGGTGTCAAGCTTCCCGTACCGCTGGTTTCCGCAAGCGAGTACGCATCTGCAGCCGGCGACTCCGTCGACGTGCTCTCGTACGACTACACCGCCTACACGTGGCAGACCGAAGGCCGAGTACCGATCGACAGCAATGGGTTCGCCAGTGCGAGCCTTCGGGGTCTGAGCGGAGAGAACCTGATCGCGATCGCAACGTATCCGGAGGTTAGGACGTTCTCTACCGTCGAGACCTTCCTCCAGACCCTCTCGCCGGACGCCATCGACGCGATGGTGGCCGCCGGCCTCACCGCGTACACGTACAAGCCGTCTGCGTGGGTGACGATTACTGCGGCAAAACCGGCCGCCTCGGTCTCATCGGCCAAAGCCATCGCGAGCGACGCCCCACCGGGAATGGACCGGTTCTCGTGGGGCCTGGTGAAAGCCAATTTGATGGGCGCACTGCGGACAGCCTACAAGTCGTATTCCGATGACATCTCCGGCGACGCGATGGCAGGGATAATGATGGGTGTTGCAGGCACGGTCGACGTTGCGCTGCCGGACGCCCAGGCGAAGATCGTCAGGAAATTGCTGGAGTAGCAGATCTCTCTCACGTATCGCTTCGGCGGAGTTCACAGGACATTCACCGTTGCGATGACGGCGACCACCGCGTTGCTCATCATCGTCAGTACGACGCAATAGTGCGCCATGCAGCCAGCGCACTCGCAGAGCCCTAACGGAAACGCGGGCAGCCATAGGCCCGCTGCCGGCGGCGATGCGGCTTTCACAGGAGTGCATACATGGCAGGTGTGAACAAGGCGATTCTCGTGGGCAACCTCGGGAAAGACCCCCAGTTGGACTACACGCAGTCGGGCACGGCACGCTGCCGGTTCTCCATAGCCACCACCGAGCAGTACACCGACCGCGACGGTCAGAAGCAAGAGAAGACCGAGTGGCACAATATCGTCCTTTGGTCGCGGCTGGCCGAGATCGCCGGCGAGTACCTCAAGAAAGGCCGCACGGTATACATCGAGGGGCGCATCCAGAATCGCCAGTATGAGGACAACGACGGCAACACGCGGTACATTTCAGAGATCGTCGCCCAGACCATGCAGATGATCGGCGGCCGGTCGAGCGGCCAGCGGCCCGACGATGCTCCGCCGCCCGATGACGACTCCCGGCCTCGACAGCAGTCGTCCTCTGAAGGCCGAGGCGGTGGCAGTGGAGGCGGCGGCGGCCAGCCACCTCCTCCGGATGACGACGACCTGCCCTTCTGACGTGACCTCGAGCCCTGGGTGGCGCCTCGAACGCCCCTGATTCGCCCTTCGATGGAGGGCCCTGTCTCCCGCCGGCATCGGAGCGCGCGCGATGAACGATGAATCCGTTGCCCGCATAGCCGACTGGAAGCCCGGCGAGAAGATCACAGCCTTCCTCGCGCTTCGTGGCAAGCAACTCCGCGAGCGCGACGGCAGATCCTTCATCCGATTCGAGTTCGCGGACCGCACCGGCCGCATCATGGCCCTCGTCAGCGACGACCTCGACTCCATGTGGGCCGTCGCCGACGAGGACGACGTCGTCAAGATCCGCGCGACCGTCGGCACGTGGAACGGCAAGAAGACCCTCCACCTGCACCGCGTGCGACAGGCCGTATCGGGCGAGTACGACCCCGGTGAATTCGTGCCGACGTACTCGGGCGATTCAGACGCGCTCTGGACGGAGTTCTCGAACTGGATCGAATCGGTCGCCGATACATCGCTTCGGTCCGTGCTCGCGAATGTTCCGGCGCTTCGACAACAGCTTATGTCGACGCCCGCGGGCAAACTGTGGCATCACGTGTACCTTGGTGGCTTGGTGGAACACACCAACGCCGTTGCATCGCTCGTCGACTGCGCCTCACGACGATACGAACACGTCGACCGGGACCTTGCCGTCGCCGGGGCGCTCCTGCACGACATCGGCAAGACCCGGGCCTTCAGGGTGTCGACGACGATCGAATACAGCGACGAAGGCCGCCTTGTGGGGCATCCTTCCATCGGCGAGCGGATGGTGCGTGAGTGGTGTAGCGATGCCCCCGACATGGACCGGGAGTTGGCGGAGCACCTCTGTCACATCGTCCTTGCTCATCAGCGGCTGGGCGATCAACCTTCTGGTGTCGAGCCAGCTACGCTCGAAGCGGCGCTGGTCTCGTCGGCGAACGAGATGGACGCCACGGCAGCGGCCATTTCCCGCATCGTGGAGCGGGAGCGAGATAGGGGACAGGATTGGTCGGCTTGGGTGAACACCCTGAAAAGGCAGGTGTACCTACGCCCTTACCGTCCATGAGCGCCAGGCGACAGGGCAACCATGCACGCCGACACTTGCTCTTCCGCGTTTTTGTGCAATCTTTCCATTGCCTGCCTCCCGTACGACGCCCAACGTGGTGCGCCTCGTCGGGCCGGTTCGCAAGATACATCTTGGAGTGATAATGAGTCGATCAGTCGTGATAGTCGAGTCGCCAACCAAAGTCCGGTCCGTGAAGAAATACCTGGGCAAGGATTTCGACGTCAAGTCCTCGATGGGGCACGTCCGCGACCTCCCGCCGAAAGAGCTGGGAGTCGACGTGGACAAGTCGTTCCGGCCCCAGTACACGATTCTGAGCGGCAAGGAGAAAGTGGTCCGTGAGTTGAAGGCCGCCGCCAAGGCCGCCGACACGGTCTACCTGGCTACCGACCCCGACCGAGAGGGTGAGGCCATCGCGTGGCACGTCGCGCAGGTGATGGGCCTATCCAACGAGAAAGCCAGACGAGTGACCTTCCACGAGATCACGCAGTCGGCTGTCCGGCAGGCCGTCGAGAACCCGCAGCAGATCGACATGAACAAGGTCGATGCTCAGCAGGCGCGCCGCGTGCTCGACCGCCTCGTGGGCTACCAGGTGAGTCCTCTTCTGTGGAAGACCGTCCGCAGGGGCCTGAGCGCCGGTCGGGTGCAATCGGTGGCGCTCCGGTTGGTGTGCGAGCGTGAAGAGGCCATTGAGGTGTTCGTCCCTGAGGAGTATTGGTCCATCGGCGTCGCCCTCGCCAACGGCGACATCTCGTTCGATGCCGATCTGTGGCAGATCGACGGCAAGAAGGCGATGCTTGGCTCGGAAGAGGAAGCCAAGGCCGTCGCAGAAGAGATCGGTCGGACCGAGTTCGGCATAGAGAGCATCGTGAAGAAGCGGCAGAAGAGGCGGCCGGTAGCACCATTCATCACGAGCACGCTCCAGCAGGAAGCCTCGCGCAAGCTGTCATCGACCCCGCGCAACACGATGCGTATCGCGCAACAGCTCTACGAAGGTACCGAGGTCAACGGGGAGATCACCGGTCTCATCACGTACATGCGGACCGATTCGACGCGCGTTGCCGACGAAGCCAAGGCCGCCGTCCGCGAAAAGATCGTCGAGCAGTACGGTCCCAAGTATTGCCCCAAACGTCCCAATAGCTACAAACGCGGTTCGGCGGCGCAGGACGCACACGAAGCGATTCGTCCGACGTCCATGGAACTCGCGCCCGACGCGATCAAGGATTCGCTGAGCGCCGATCAGTTCAAGCTATACCAGATCATCTGGAACAGGTTCGTGGCGTCTCAGATGACACCGCAAGAGCTCGATATTACAACCGTCATGGTTCAGGGGGGCAGAATTGGCCTCCGCACGTCGGCTACCGTCGTCGCGTTCGACGGTTTCACGCGCGTCTACCTTGAGGGTCGCGACGAGGAGGGCGAAGAGCAGGAGCACACGATCCCTCCGGCACTGCTCGAAGCTTGGGACCGCGGCGAGAGCGACCCGGCGGCCGGACCCAGGTTGCAGGGGTACGCCGCGCAGAAGGTGTCTCCGGAACAGCACTTCACCAAGCCGCCCGCCAGGTTCTCCGAGGCGATGCTCATTCGCGAACTGGAGTCCAGTGCGATCGGACGACCCAGCACGTACGCTCAAATCGTTAGCACAATCATAGATAGGAACTACGTCGTCATGAAGGAGAGTCGGCTCCACCCGAACGACCTGGGCCGCGTCGTCAATCGCATTCTCGTCGAGCAGTTCCCCAAGCTGTTCAACGTCGCGTTCACCGCCGAGATGGAGGGCGAGCTTGACCGCATCGAGCAGAACGGCGACCGATGGCAGGCAGTTCTCAAGGACTTCTACGGCGATTTCGAGAGCGCACTGGCCAGCGCGATGGAGCGCCGGCAAGAGCTGAAGGAATCGACGCAGGAGAAGACGGACGAGGTCTGTGAAAAGTGCGGCAGACCGATGATCACCCGCTTCGGACCGCGCGGGAAGTTCCTGTCGTGCTCGGGATTCCCGGAATGCAAGAATGCGAAGCCACTCCCGACCGACGGCGCCACCGAATCGATCCCCGTGCCGGATGTGAAGTGCCCTGTGTGCACCGGACCGATGGTGATGCGCGACGGGCGCTACGGCGAGTTCCTGGCATGCGAGAACTACCCCGACTGCAAGGGCACACTCCCGATCCCGACCGGGGTCGGTTGCCCCAGGCCCGACTGCGAGGGCAGCCTCGTGATCAAGACCAGCAGGCGCGGCAAACGTTTCTACGGATGCGACAAATACCCCGACTGTGAAGTCGTCTACTGGGACCGTCCCGTCGCCCTGTCCGAGCCAGACCCGGAGTCGGGGCTGAACTTCCAACTCGAGAAGGTCAAGCGCGACGGCTCGACCGCGATGATAAGCGCGATCTATCCGCCCAAGACGACCAAGCGTCGTGACGACGACAAGACCGCGGCGAAGAAGAAGGCCCCGGCAAAGAAGAAGGCGGCTGCCAAGAAGACAACGCGAAAGAGAGCGCCGCGAAAGGCCGCGGACGAGGAGTCATCGGAGTGATGCGGCGATGCGTGAGGCTATAGACGGCTTCGTCACATACCTCGCGGGCGAGAGGAACTACTCCCACCATACGTCGCGCGCCTATCGGTCCGATCTGTTGCAGTTCGCGCAGTACCTGGAACAACAGCTCGGACGGCCGCCCGAGCTATCGGATCTTAGCCGAATGCACGTTCGCATGTACGCCGGCTGGCTCATGGAACAGGAGCGCAAACAGCGCACTGTAGTCCGCAAACTGGCCAGCATCCGCTCGTTCCAGACGTTCCTGCGCCGCCATGGCCTGATGGAAGAACAAGACTGGCGGCGGCTGGCGCCTCGGCAGCAGCAGCAAACGCTCCCGGCGGTGTTGGATATCGAACAGGTCGGACGGCTCATGACGCTACCCCCCAACAGCACAGCCGAGGGTATCCGCGACCTGGCGATTCTCGAGATGCTCTATTCGTCGGGGCTGCGCGTATCGGAATTGGTGGCGCTCGACGTCCGGAGCGTGGACATGGCCGAGGGGCTGGTTCGCGTTCGTGGCAAAGGATCCAAGGAGCGCATCGTCCCGGTCGGGCGTATGGCGCTTGAGGCGCTGGATCGCTACAAGGGAACGTTCCGGACTCGGTTGCTCCCGAAGTACGTCAAGCGCCGCAGCCGGACCGCACGGTCCGAGCCGGCGCTGTTCCTCAGCAGACTGGGGCGACGTATCAGCGTTGAGAGGGTTCGCGGCATGGTAAGGGCCTATCTTCGCCAGGTGACCGATGCCGAGTCCGTGGGGCCGCACCTGTTGCGACACGCCTGCGCCACGCATCTCATCGAACGCGGCGCCGGCCTCAGAGACGTGCAGGAGCTTCTTGGGCACGAGAGCGTGAACTCGACGCAGATCTACATCTCGGTCGCCGCCAAACGCCTGACTACCATCTACCAGAAAGCCCATCCGCGAGCGTCGTGACTCGCTCCCCCCAGGGCGCTGGCAACCGAAAAGGGACTGACATGTCAGAACGAACCGCGCTGCAGCAATCCGGAGTTGCGGACGACCGCACGATCCGGAGCACGACGATCCTCGGGGTCCGGCAAGGCGGCGCCGTTGCGATGGGCGGCGACGGGCAGGTGACGCTCGGCGCTACGGTGGTCAAGCATGGCGCGGTCAAAGTCCGGAAGCTGTACGAGGGGCGGGTTCTGGCCGGGTTCGCCGGTGGTGCCGCGGACGCGTTCGCGCTGCTCGAGAAGTTCGAGGCGAAGCTGGCGGAATTCCGCGGCAATCTCTCGCGTGCCGCGCTCGAACTGGCGCGCGAATGGCGCTCGGACAAGTTTCTGCGGCAGCTGGAAGCGTTCCTGGTGGTGATGGACAAGGAGCAGGACTTCCTGCTCTCGGGCACTGGCGAGGTGATCCAGCCGGAAGGTGGGCTCGTGGCCATCGGCTCCGGCGGTCCACAAGCGCAAGCGGCTGCCCGAGCCTACCTCGATGCCTCCGACTTGGGCGCGCGGGAGATAGTCGAGCGTAGCCTGCGCATCGCCAGCGAGATATGCATCTACACCAACGGCAGCCTCACGATTGAGGAACTCTAGTCCGCGGTGTGACCCCTTTGGCAGCCGGGCGAACCTCATTCGGCTGAACAGTGTAACGACACGCCACCGTGCCACGCGGGATGGTAGGTCATCGTGCGCGTGAGCGCACGCGAGCACTCATGTCGGACCGGGGTCGCGCCAATAGGGGTGCTGGACCTCGCAACGGTGTGTATGGCGTACGTCGTCCACCGAGTGGCCGACGTCTGGGCAGGCAGGAATGCCTGCGGAACTGCGGTGGCGCGCGCATGCCGCCGTAGGGGCGACTCGTCGGTCGCCCCTATTTCCGCGGCGCGTTCATATATCGACCGAGAACCGCATCTGTACAGTGGACACCACGCCGTTCGTATTATGGTTTCCATGCACGTAGTTGAGCATGATTCGAGATTTCGGGTTCAGGTACCAGTTCACGCCGGCGGAGATGGCGGTGAGCACGCCGGCATCGGCGCCCGCGCCGTCGAAGTCCAGCGCTGAGTATTGCACGAGAAGCTCCCACGCTCCAAATCCATCCTTGCCGAAGTTGCGGCTCGGCGTCACGCGACCGGGCACCCCGGTTGAGCCGTACGGCCGCGACTCGCCTGTCAGGAAGTAGCCGGCGGTGGCGTAGTAGCCCAGCAGCGGATCGCTGTCGCCAGGCACGTCGGCGTAGGATGCGATGCCCTCCGCCTGCAACCAGAACGGCCCCATAACCGTCACAAGCTCGCCTCCGACCAGATTCACTCTGTCGGTGGCGATCGGCCCCGTGTCGATCATCGTCTTCGGAACCGAATCCGGAAGCACCGGGAAGAGGTGACTCTCCGGGCGTTCGGCGTACCGCAGGACTCCTTCTGTCTTGCGGTGGCTGTACGCCAGCCCGAGTCGGACGAGCTTCTTGCCACCGTCTCCGCCGATAGCTGCGCCGTTCAGACGCCCGGTGACGGCGATGTTGTCGTCATCCGCTGCCTTGCCCGTGCCGCCAGTCTGCTTCGACACGCTGAGTGCCCAGGCAACTCGCTTATCCATCACCGTGTTGAATGCCAGAATACCTGTGTTCCACCCCGGCGCCATAGCCCATGGCAGCGGTCGTTCCATGAAGGCGAGGTTGGTCGGGCTGGTGGGGAACGTCATCGAGAACGGCTCCAGCACGTGTCCCATCCGCACGGTTCCAAGACCGGGGATGCCCGTGATTCCCATGTACGCGAGGGTCACGGACGGCGTTCCAGCGGCGAACTCGTACTGGATCCGATACTGCACGTTGCCGTACATCACGCCGCTGATGCCCATCCGCGCGTTTCGTATCTCGTTCCCGTTCTGGGCGTTGCCGAATGCGGCCTTGTTTGCGTCGTCCTGGGCGACGTACCACGACCAGTCGCTAAGGACCATCGCATTGACGCCCAGCGAGAACGCCCCGTCTTCGGTGCTGACACGGAACCCGCTAGACCATTCGGGCTGCAACGCTTCTTCCGCGTGAGCTGACGTGAAGATCCCAACCAACAGCACCGCACTTGCGATCCACCCGCGCATTTCCGATCTCCTTGTTCGACCGCGGCTCCGTCGTTGCGCTCGCGCAAACGCCGCGATAGACGTTTCTCCGTGGGGACTTGCATCATACCCACGCCCATGCATATCACCGCGTATTCGGGCACGAGCAGGAACTTCTCCGAATGTTGAGTGCCTTCCGCGACGAGAAGCGTTCGCGGAGGACGCTGTGCGAGCCGCGCGGCGGACGGTATCGATCTCGTCGCCGCGCGACTCGGACATGCGCATTCTCTGCATCAGCACGCGGCCTGCGCGGTGATGGCATCCTCCGAATCGGTGCCGAGCGCGCTCTCGCGGCGACGGGTGATCAGCGACACCACCACCAGACTGAGGAAGGACAGGGGAATCGAGATGATGCCCGGTTGTCCGAGCTGATGCCACGCATCGATCTCATTCAGCCCATAGACCTTGAACATCCCCGGCCCGGTGAGAATAATGCCGAGCGCGGCCACGATGCCTACTACGATGGAGGCAACGACGCCCTTGGCCGTAGTCGGCGCCCAGAACAGAATCATGATGATGGCTGGGAAGTTGGCGGAGGCAGCCACTGCGAAGGCCCAGCCCACCAGGAAGCTGACATTCGTGCCTTGGAAGAATACCCCGAGCACGATGGCGATGATGCCGACCCCGACGGCGGCCAGTTTGGCCGCGAGGATCTTGCCTTTCTCAGTCATCTTGAGGAGGCCATAGCGGTCAAAGAGGTCATGCGCAACCGCTCCGGAGCTAGCGACGATTAGCCCCGACACGGTACCGAGTATGGTGGCGAAGGCGAGTGCGCTGATTACAGCCAGGAACAGCTCGCCAAACGTACCTGCCAACAGTGGTGCCGCCATATTGTTGTCCGCGGGGTTCATCGCCCCGTTGACCATGGCACCGTAGCCCATGAACATGGTCAGCACGTAGAAGAATCCGATCGCGGCTATCGCGACGATGGTCGACTTGCGCGCGCCGGCCGGACTCGACACTGTGTAGTAGCGGATCAAGATGTGGGGCAGGGACGCGGTGCCCAGAAACAGCGCCAGCATCAGCGACGTGAAGTTGAGCTTCTGAGTGCCTGTCTCTGTCTTGAATTTCTCGCCGGGGACCATCAGTTCCCGAGTGGGGCGCAGTACCGGATAGTACACGGTAGTGGCTTCTTCGGGGATGCGAACATTGCGCCAGGTTTCGACCACCGTACCGTCACTGTCGAGGATCGCCAGCATGCCCAATGGCGATATCGTGCCGGTGCTGGCACCGGGTCCGCTTCGGCCTTCGATGGAGACGAGGTAGGACACAGAGTAAGGGGGTCCGACCAACGACGGGTCGCCGTTGTACCCGTCGGCGTCGCGCCACTGAACCATGCGCAGCAGTGCGGTTTCACCCTCGTCCACCAGCAACCACCACGTGGCGTGCCCCTCGTCATCCAACCGTACGAATGTGTTGGCTCCCACTGCGTACTCGGCCTCGACAGGTCGGCCATCAGCTTGCAGCCAGCCGTCGACGCGTTCGGCCGACATGGTAGGGAAGGCGTGGGGCTCGCCATCGCGGTCGCCCCCTGGCGCCTCGGTCTCCAGCCCGCGCATGCTGACAGAGATCACGAGCGCGGCGGAGAGGATAATCAGCAACCCACCCTTGATGAATTGCACCCACGTGGTGGAAGTCATGCCGGCGGTGACCACGATGACGATCACCACCACTCCCACAAGCAACACTCCTACCCAATGGGGAAGCCCGAGCAGCGGCGTCACTAGTGCGCCGGCCCCCACCATCTGCGGGATCAGGTAGAAGACCGATACGGTGAGGGTGCTTATCGCCGCCGCCAACTTGATGCCCTTGCTGTCGAACTTGGCATCAAGCGCGTCGGTGAAGGTGTATTTGCCAAGGCGCTTCATCGGCTCGGCAATCACGAACAGGGCGACGATCCAGCCTGCCAGGTAGCCGATGGAGTAGAGAAAGCCGTCATAGCCGAGAACGGCGATCATACCGCAGATACCGAGGAAGCTCGCCGCAGACAGGTAATCACCGGCGAACGCGAGACCGTTCACCGGCCAGGGTATCCGGCCGCCAGCTGCAAAAAAGCCGGTGGCAGACGAATCGCTGCGCTTGGCCAGGTAGAAAGACATGCCCAACACGAAGCCCACGAACAGGAAGAACACGATGATCGCCATGGTCTAGTTCTCCCTTCCGCTGGTTTCGGCTGTGGCCATGTCCTCTTCACGTTTGGTGCACAGATGATTGTAGATCAGAGCCTGGATCATGGCGATGATGATCAGGGCGAAGCCATATACGATGGCCAGATTTAGACCGAAAACGATCTTGATCGCCATGGTCTCCGGCCACGCCAGCCGTATACCGACGAAACCGGCGTAGAAGAGTACGTAGGCGGCAAACATCCACAGACCGAGACGGGTCTTGTAGGCACTGGCCGGATCGGGGCCGCTGCGTGCGGCGGGTTCGTGCAGCATGGAGTCTCCAGAGGTGTCAGGGGGTGTGTAAGGGGGTGGCCTTAGTGGACTGCAACGACGGTCCTTCTGCCACGTGGGCTTCTCGAAGGGACCGTTGGACGTCGTGCACATGATACGCCGCGCTCGGGAAGCCTCTGACATACGCCGAGGCCGATCCGGTCGCCGACCGTCACCATGCCGCACGTGGGGATGATGTTGCGATTACGGGGTCGTCACGCTCGAAGTGCCGGCAGCCGAATGCGCCAACTCCGTAGAATCGGTAAGAATGGTACAGCGTATCGCATGCGGGACCAATGGCATCGCGCACGAATGCCCGCGTGCCAACAGGAGACGACCCCACCACCAGCGTTGCACGATGCCCCGGACGATGCCGTGGCCCACATTACCGCGCGATCCCGACACCGGAGCATGGCGTACCATGGGCTGGCCTGAAGGGTGGCTGTGCGTCGCAGGGCTGGCGGCGGGGCGGACCTAGTTGTGCAATGTCAGGACGTTGTCCTCGGTGAGTCGTAGCGTTTGCATTGGC
>CAZSJP010000036.1:0-14171 GCA_964606675.1 uncultured bacterium | reverse complement strand
GCGCGGTGTCGATGGCGCAGCGGTCGGAGCCGGTTACGGCGACCTGCCGAGCAGAGGACAGATCATCCGCATCGGTGGGCTGTCTGCCGCCACGAACTACAAAGCCCTCGTCGAACTGACAGACATCGTCGGGAACGTCGTGAGGACTCGGCCGCTCCCATTCCGCACGCTGAAAGCCGCCGACGTGACGCCACCGCGCATCGTCCTGCCACCAGTGGTCGTGTATCGTTCGGGCACGCGCGTCGTGCTCGAGTGGGTGACGGACGAACCATCGGACAGCTACGTCGAGGTCTACCAGGGCCTGACGCTGATCGGAACCCCGGGCGAGGGTAAGCTCGTGCGGGTGCACAGGGTTCTGGTGACCGGCCTGGCCCTTGGTGGTTCCTACACATTCCGGGTCGCTTCGGCGGACCCGGCGGGGAATCAGGTCGTCTGGCCACCGGGCGCGGGAGTCGGCAAGGATGCACGCTCCGCCGGACGGGAGGCGTCCGCGTTCACGACGTCGCCGACCGAGGACGTCACGCCGCCGATCATCGTCAGTCTGCCAACCGTTCTCTCGAAGACCGCCACGACCGTCACGCTGGGCTGGACCACGGACGAATCGTCCAACAGCGTCGTGCACTTCAGCGAAGGCGTGACCAAACCGGGCAGGTCCACGGCGGTGGAACTGGACAACACCATCACGTATACCGACAACGTGACCGACCACTCCGCAACAATCACGGGTCTCTCTCCCGGTACCTCGTACACCTACGTGGTCGGGTCGACCGACCCGGTGGGCAACGGCGAAACCGAGAGTGATGGCGATGTTGTCGTCACGTCGGTGGAGGACGACCTCTCGCCGCCGAAGCTGCTGGCGGACCCGTCGGTCGCCGGTAACACCGACACGCGCCTGTCGATTGCGTGGACGACCGACGAGCCGTCGAACAGCAGGGTCACGTATTCGGAGACCGGGGCGGCGGACACTCTCGTTGCCGAGGCCCCGAGTCTCGTCACCGACCATCTCGTTACACTGACGAACCTCGACCCGTCATCCACCTACGATCTCACTATCGAGTCGACCGACCTGATCGGCAACGGCCCGGCGTCGGCGAAGCTTGCGGGCACCACCGGGAGCGTCGCCGACACCCAGATTCCGACGATCACCGCCGGGCCGACAGTGCACACCGATACCGAGCGCGCTAGGATCGCTTGGACGACCGACGAGCCCTCGGACACGTATGCCGACTACGGCCTCACAGCCTCGCTCGGCGTCGTTGTCAGCCAGGCATCCTTCGGCACGGAGCACGAGATCGTACTCGTCGGTCTCACAAACGGAACGACGTATCACTACAGCATCGCCTCAAGCGACGCCACCGGCAACATCGTCGAGACGACCGTCGCAACGTTCGTTCCGGCGCCGGACACCGATGCACCGGCGACTCCTGCGGATCTCGCGATCGTGGTCGGCGCCAGCGCGGTCCGGCTCGATTGGACGGCGAACGCCGAGGCCGATCTTGCCGGGTACAACGTCGAGCGGTCGACCGACGGGACGAACTTCAGCACGATCGCGTCACTGGTCGCGTTGTCGACGTACACCGACCGTGAAATCGACCTGGGACAGACGTATCACTACCGCGTGATCGCCCAAGACCAAGCGGTTGCAGTCAACACGAGTGCGCCGAGCGCCACCGTGCAGGGAGTGCCTGACGCGTCCAAGGCTCCGGGCGTGCCGACGCTCGAGGAAACAGGTACCCGCGGCATTAACACCACGCTAGGTGTGGTGAACGCCCCTCAGAACGAAAGAGCCGTCGCGAGCTACACGTTCGTCGTGGCGCGCGATCAGGCGCTCACGGACATCGTCGTGACAGGCGTCGACGTCGTGTCCGGCGAGTCGGCCACCACATGGCAGGTGCCGTTCGAACTTGACGATCAGGCGACGTATTGGTGGTCTGCCAGAGCGATCGACGATGAGGGCATGGAGGGAGACCTCGCGGCTGCCGTGAGCTTCACGGCCGACAAGACCGTTCCGGTCAACCTGGCCTCGTTCGCCGCAATCTCAGGGCCCGACATGGTGTCGGTTTCGTGGGAGCTGACGTACGAGAACACCCCCGCCGCGTTCCACGTGTGGCGAGCCACCGACGAGACGAGCGAGTTCTCCCGCGTGTCGAGCGAGCCCGTGCCGGGCCGAGACGGCAACTACAGCTTCGTCGATGCTGCCGTGACATCCGGCGCGACCTACTTCTATCGCCTCGAAGCCCTGTCGTCGTCCGGGCAGGCGCGCCTGTTCGGTCCGATCTCGGTGACGGTGGCGCAGCCGCGCGAGATCGTGCTCGACCAGAATGTGCCCAACCCATTCAACCCGAGCACCCGTATCGCCTACCAGGTGCCGTTCGCCGCGCGAGTACGCCTGACGGTGTACAACATGCTCGGCCAGGAGATACGGTCGCTTGTGGACGACTCGCGCACCCCCGGGTACTATCAGGCTGTGTGGAACGGTCTGACAGATCGAGGATCGCCGGCCGCATCGGGCATATATTTCGCACGGTTGCAGGTGGTGCCCAAGGACGCCGCCGCGGAACGTCGTAGCGCAAGCAGAATCATCCGAATGCTGATGGTGAGATAGCCGACCGAGAGCGCGGGGAGCCGCATGGCTCCCCGCTTCCACCGGTGGTCCCCATAGCGATCACGCCGGAAGCCGGGCATCGAGAGACGCTGTCGTTACCACGCGACCGAGGGCCCGAACCTTGACTGAGTCCACGCCGGACGAATCCCAATCTGGACCTGAACCGCATCGGAATGGTGCGGTTTGGGTCTGCATTACGTAGATTCACTACTTTGAAGCCATTGCTTAGGCCGTTTGATTCGAAAGGGGCACGCGATGCGTCGCCGTATTCTTACATCATTGATGTTCTTGGGCCTTGTCGCCGGTATGGCGACGAGTGCGACTGCGCAAACCGCCGTCAGCGGCGAGATCGCGACGACGACGTGGACGGCCTTGGGAAGCCCCTACGTCGTGACCGGGGTGGCCACGGTGCCGGCAGGCGTCACGCTGACAATCGAGGCAGGCGCCGAGGTGCAGTTCGAGGCCGAAGCGGGCCTGGCAGTGTCCGGCAGCCTGCTCGCCGAGGGCGCGACCGGCGACAGCATTCGTTTCATCGGTGTCGCCGGAGCTGGTTGGAGAGGTCTGCATTTCACCGGCGATGGTGGCGGCGTGCTGTCCTATGCGAGAGTCGACGGCGCCACGTTCGACCCCGATCCCGGGGTGGGTGGCAACCTTCCGGCTGCGGTCAACATGGCCGGCTCCCAGGTGGACATCGACCACTCGGTTCTGACCGGGTCGCTCTGGGGCATCATCCTCTACTCGGGCAAGCTTAACACGGATTTCACGACGGTCGTTGAGAACTCGTCGTACGGCGTTGGGCTGTTTGCCGAGTCCGACGCGGTGGCGTCCCTGAAACTTGTGCGTAGTACCATCGCCGCCAACGCCTATGGCGTGACGATCACTGGCAGAACGTCCAGCATCGACGTGACGATAAACAGCAGTATTCTGCACGCGTTCGGCGGCGTAGCCGCGATAGAGGGACTGTATTCGCTGGCGAAGATATCCTACTCGGACATCACTCAGCCGTTCGAAGTCATGCCGGGCCGAGGGAACATCAACGCCGATCCGCAGTTCACCGATGCCGCCGGTGGCGACTTCACGCTAACCTCCACCTCGCCCTGTATCAACAGTGGCGATCCGTGGGGGGGCGACGACCCGGACGGGACCCGCGCAGACATCGGAGCCGGATACTACGACCTGACCGGCGTCGTGACGACGACCGGCACCACGTACATCGTCGACAAGCGCGGGGGCGAGAGGGCCTACGTCATCGCCTACGACGAGTTGAGCTACTCGGTTGACGGTGGGTCGCGAATCGACGTTCCCGGGCCGGGTGTAGCCAAGGCCGACATCGCCGGAGCATCGGGTGCAGTGGCGAAGATCAACCTTTCGTCGGACGCGGGATACGTAGTGACGATCGCCGACAGCGCCGACTACGTGAGCGACAACAGCTCCAACGATAACATGATACTGGCACGCGGCCGCAACGGATTCGTGGACACGGAGTTCCTCGTGTTCAACCACGTGAGGACCGTCAATGCCGTCAACCCCGGCAAGATCGTCATTACCTCGCCGGAAGCCGAAGCGACAGTGACGATCACCGACCTGACCGACGGCACCGACACGCATGATCCGATCACGGTCGAGAGGGGCAACGCGAAGGTCATCGACGACCTGACCCATACGGCGCTGCTCCGCATAGTTAGCGACCAACGGATCACTGTCTACTACGGCATCCTCGCCGATGGCCACACCGAGGTCATGCCCGTCACGAACGGTGGTTTCGTCGGAACCGAAGCGTTCGTCGCGACGCCGAAGTATCTGGGCATAGTCAGCCTCGGCAAGGGCGACGTGCGGGTCTTCCGGCAGGTGTTCCCTGCCGGCAGCGATCCTTACGAGGAGAACCTTTTCTCCACCCGCGTGGACCTCGGCCAGGGAGTGTTCCTCCCCAACGTGCGTTTTGGAGCTACTACGTTCGGCGGAGTTGAGCCGGTGAGGGTGACGAGCACCGCGCCGTTCTACGTCTACGCCGGAATAGGCGGCGCCACTTCGTGGTCTCTGGGCAGCACGTTCATCCCGCCGGACCCGGACTCCAGCCGCAATCCGCTTTCCACGGAGGCGTTGACGGACTTCTACGTTCAGTCGATCCATTCAAGCGTGTCGACGATCGTCGAGGTCATCAAGTACGAGGTCGGGACCTCCGTCAACGTCCAGGCCGTGGGTGGGAACACGATTCTGCATCCAACAGACGTCGCCGGCACGACCGCGGCGGAGATAGAGACCTACACGCTGCCGGCAAGCGTGCTGACCACCTCCGGCGGCATCGTCAATAAGACGTGGCGCATCACGACCAACAAGCCGGTCGCCGTGCGGACGAGGCTCAACAGGACCGTCGAGCAAGGCGGCATTGTGCTGACGCCGGAGTACGTGCCGGCGAGCGCTCCGGGCGCGGCGACGATGGGCGTCACCGCCGTGCACCTCGTCCCGGATGCGGGCGCGCTCGGCGTGCGCACCGAATACCTGCAGCTCGATATCATCCTATCGGACGTGAACGGCGACATGACCGACTTCTCGCTGACCGACCCCGCGAGCGGCGCCGTGACGATCCCCGAGGAGTTCATTGCCAGAACGCCTGACGATCTCGTCGGCCCGTGGTCGCGAATCGAGATTGCCACCGGCGAGCTGGGCTTGCCGTTCGCGTATCAGCCGGGCACGTACACTCTGACGGCCACCGATGCGGGCGGGCGGAGGACTGTCCGCGAGTCGGTAGTCAGAGACTTCACCGACGACTTCCTGGCGCCGGCAGGGGTCGGCATGCCTGACATCGGCACGAAATTCGTCGAGCTCTCGCCTGTGTATGCCTGGATTCCGCCGCTGGGGGCCTACGCTTCGCGCTATTCGGTGCAGGTATCGAGCGTCGAGAGCTTCGCGAGCGGCATCCTGCACGATTTCGGCGACGTGAGCACGCAGACGACGAACCTGGCACAGGCAACCGCGACCGACACACTGCTCAGAGAAGGTCAGACGTACTACTGGCGCGTGATGTCGAAGGCCATGACACTGCAATACGGTGCCGACGTCGCCGTCGTCGGCCCGACGTGGAATTTCAGTACCGCCGCCGACCGCGACTCGACGGCGCCTGAGTTCATGTACCTCCCGCGAGTGATAGCGTCTAGCGCAGACACGGTTACGATTCAGTGGACGACCGACGAGCCAACCGTCGGGTCCGCGATCTACGGACGCAGAGGATGGTCGCTGGCATCTGGATCGGCGGAGACGCCGCTTGGCTCGGTGCAGGCCGACGAGTTCCTGACGGGACACATCGCGACGTTCATCGTGCGGGACACGGTCTCGACGAGCGAAGGGACGCGGCACTACGATCTGGAAGTGGTCGCGATCGACGCGCAGGGCAACGTCGCAACCAGCGATAGAACGACCTTCAGGACGATGGCCGAACGTGACTCCAAGAAACCCGAATTCACGTTCGGTCCGGAGCTGGTCTCGTCCACGCGGGCGAAGATCAGGCTCGCGTGGGGGTCCGATGAGCCGACGGTGAGTTTGCTCTCGTGGTACCCTGACGGCGTCAACCCCAACGCCGATCCCGATTCGGTCGACGAGCTTGAGATGAACGCAGAGTTCACGCTCGCGCACGAGGCCGAGATAGGTGGTCTGCGCCCGGACACGCAGTACAACTTCGAGGTCAGCCTGCTCGATAGATCGGGGAACCCTCAGACGTCGCGCGTGCTACCATTCCGAACGCGGCTCGTCGCCGATGGATCGCCCCCGCGGATCATCGGTGGCGTCAGCCTGACGACCGTCGGCGTCGACCGCGCGGTCATCGAGTGGCGCACCAACGAGAGATGTTATGGTAGCGTCTTGTTCGGCACGGCGCCCGGAACTCTCGACCGCTCGCGCAGCGCGGGCGACGACGTTCTGCGGCAGAACCACCGCATCGAGCTTCGCGACCTGGCCGCCGCCACGCAGTATTGGTACGCCGCGAGGTCGATCGACGCTGCTCGGCTCGAGTCGACCTCGGACGAGTACAAGTTCGGTACACGTGCCAAGGCGGACACCGTCAGCCCGCCGATCTACCCACTGGCCGCCGGGGCGCTGGATCGGGGGTCTATCCTCTCGCAGAACGCTGCGTTGGGGCGCCCCTCGCCACAAGCATTCTGGTTCAGCAACGAGCTGAACAACGGCAATGTCGAAGTGTCGACGGACCCGCTGCTCGGCGACGACCTCAGATTCAAGGACCGCACCAAGGTCTTCACCTATGCGTCGCCGGACCTGGCCAAGGAGCATACGGTAGACCTGACGGACCTCTCGCTCAACACGCAGTACTACGTGATGATAATCGCCACGGACCGATTCAAGAACACGTCGATGGGCGAAATCATGAATCTTAGGACTCCGAAGACCGAGCGGGTCGACGACGTGGCGCCCAGGGTGGAAACCGGCCGCAGCACGCTCACGGTGGGGCGCGATCAGGCGGCGTTTCACATTGCCGTTTCGGAGCCGGCCGAAGTGCGGATCGTCTACGGGACTGCGCCCGCCGCGCTCACCTCGACAGTTTCAAGCCTCGGTCGCTCGCGAGAGCACGACCTCCTGCTGCCGGCTCTCGCTCCAGGCACTCGGTATTTCTACCAGCGTGGGCTGATAGACGCAGCCGGGAACAAGTATGCCGACACAGGCAAGCCGTCCTTCCAAACGCCGACGACGGCCGACACCCAGCCGCCGCAGTTTGTGGTCGGCCCGAGTGTCCCCTATGCTACTTCCGACAGGGCGCTGTTCGTCTGGCAGACGGATGAGGCAACCAATGGTGCGGTCTACTACCGGCGCGCGGGCGTCGACGAGTATGCCGAGTTCGTCAACAGCCGCGTGCTGTCGACCAGCCACTCGGTCCTGGTTACGGGGCTCGACAAGGGCCAGCCGTACGACTTCGCCATGGTCATCACCGACGCGGTCGGCCTCACGACAAAATTCCCCGACAACACGACCATCGTGAAAGACGCCATCCGAGTTCGTCTCATCAAGTCGGCTCGTGGCGCGGGCCGCCTCGACGGTGGCACGTTCACGACCGCGATCAGCCCCGACGTCTCGTCGCCCGTCATCACGAGCGGACCAGTGCTTGCGGGCCTCAACAAGAGCACGGCGCTGATATCCTGGGAGACGGACGAGCCATCGGACAGCCGTGTGCGCTTCGAGGCGGTCGGCAGTACGACCGCGAAACTGTCGCGCGCCGCGTTCGACACGCTTAGCAGCCTCAACGAAGTGTCCGAGTCGGACCAGGCCACTTCCCACATCATGACGATCGACGTGGGCGCCGCATCGGGCACCTACACGTACCAGGCGTTGTCGAGAGACCCCTCCGGAAACGAGACGATCAGCCAGCCGCTCGTGTTCACCGTGACGTCGGAGGAAGACGTTCTGGCGCCGACGATCATCGACGGCCCCGACGTGATCAGCAAGACGGACACTCGCGCGGTCGTTCGGTGGGTTACGAACGAGGCGTCGGACAGTCGGATAGACATCAGGGAAACCGGGCAGGAGCTGGATGAACAGCGTACCGTCTCGGTATCCGATCATGTCACCGAACACGTGATGACGCTGACCAACCTGACGTCGACGACGTCGTACCTTTTCCAGGTCAGCTCGACAGACGCCTACAAGAACGGTCCGGCGATGGCGAATGCGGCGTTCGAGACCGCCGCCGGCGCAGACGTGACGGCGCCGACGATCACGGTTGCGCCGGAACTCCTCTCGGCCGACGACGTAGCCGCGACCATCGTTTGGCGAACAGACGAGCCGACCGACAGCTACATCGAGTACGGCCTGTCGGGGGCGTTCGGACTCGTCGCGCAGACGTCGGCGCGCGACACGAACCACGCTCTGCTCCTGACGAACCTCTCCGTGAATACGGACTACGTCTATAGGGTCCAGGCTGAGGATGCAAGTGGCAATTTGTTCGTCCAACCGTCCTCGGCGACGTTCAAGACCGCGGCAACGGCAGACGTAACGCCTCCGGCCGTCCCGGCCAACCTGCAGGTGTTCGCCGGCGACGGAGCGGCGTACGCGATGTGGGACGAGAATACGGAGACGGACCTCGCCGGCTACGACATCCAGCGGTCGGTGGGGGATGAGACCGGTTACGTCACCATCGCTTCGAACCTCCAGGAGCCGTGGTACCTCGACCGCGACGCCGCCAATGGGACGGAGCACTTCTATCGCATAGCCGCGGTGGACAACACGCGGCTGCGCAATGAGTCGGCATACACCCCGACTTCGGCACAGACGCACGCGACTCCGGCCGAAGGGAACGCACCGGCCGCGCCGACCATCACCGACTACGAGTACTACACCGGCTTCAACGGATACCCCGTGTTCCTCTACTACGACACCACGACCGGCGAGGGTGAGCCGTATCGACCGGTGCTGAGAGTGCCGAACGTGCCCGACGTGGCTCAGCCGGGCGCATCCATGTCATACACGTTCGTGGTGGCGACCGACGCCGATTTCCAGAACATCCTTGTCACGGGGTCCAACATACCTCCGGGAGATGCTCTCATCGGTAGCGTAAACTCGTGGGTCTGGTCGTGGATGCGCCTCGACTCGACCCAGCGCGACAACACTCGGATGATCGAGCTTGCCGACTCGACTTCGTGGATTCCGACGGAGAACCTGACGCCTGGGATCCCGTACTACTGGAAGGTGCGCGCGAACGACGGAATCTTCGACGGGCCGTGGAGTTCAGTGCAGACAATAGGCGAGTCGAGCCTCATCGAGCTGCTCGATCCGGCGCGTGCGGAATACCTCGGCATCCAGTTGCGCCCGGAAGAGGCCGCGGCAGAGATAGTCGCGGTGCAGTTGGAGATGTTCGCCGCCGCGGCCAACCCGATCGGGATCGACGTAAGCTGGCGCATATCGGACGGCGACGAGGCCGCGGGCGTAACGCTGCTGCGCGGTCTGTCCCCGGACGATCCGGCATTCACGCCCGTGACGGGCAATCTCCAGCCGATGGAAGGGCGCTTCCTCGACGCTTCGGCGCTGCCCGAGGTGACGTACTACTACCGCATAGAGGTGATGCAGACGGATGGCGAGGCTCGGACGCTGGGCCTGTTGGCGGCGCGGATGTCGGCGCCGATGGAGTTCACGCTTGGCGCGAACCATCCTAACCCGTTCAACCCGTCCACGGTGATCCCGTACACGTTGCCCGACCACTCGGTGGTGACTCTGGCGATATACGACGCGACGGGTCGGCAGGTCCGGACGCTGATCTCGCAGCAGACGCAGCGAGCGGGCTACTACCGAGCCACCTGGGACGGCCGCGACGACTCGAATCGCGACGTCGGTTCGGGCGTGTACCTGTATCGCCTCGTGCGCACGCCGAGTCAGGGCGCGACGCCTTCGGCGACTAGGCTGGGGCGCATGGTATTGCTTCGTTAGCCCCGATAGCATAGTTTCTGTTCGATCAGTTCTGACGGGGGCTTCCCATATTGGGAGGCCCTCGCACCGTACGTGCCACATCGGAACCCAGGGAAGCATATGAGAACGCTACTACCGGTACTGGCATCGATTCTGTTCGCGTCGGCGGGTCAGATGGTCATGAAAGCGGCCATGAGCGGCTCGCCATTGGCGGTGTCGTCTCCTCTGGAGGCCGTGCGTAGCATACTCGGCCGTCCGCTTGTGTATCTGGGCATCTCGTTCTACGGCGTGTCGTCCTTCCTGTGGCTCATTTCACTCTCCAAACTGCCGCTGAGCTACATCTACCCGTTCACCGCGCTCTTGGTGGTGCTGATCACCATCGCGTCGGCGATTGTGTTCCGGGAATCTGTCAGTGGGTGGCAGATTGCGGGCGTGGTAACGATCTGCGTCGGGCTGGCGATGATCGCGCGCGGCGTTCCCGGAGGGTAGTAGCTTACTCGGAAGCATCCGTGTCGCCGACCGGCTCTCCGGCACGGACTTTGCATTTCCTCTATGGCGTAAGGGCGGTACGGAACCGTACGCAAGATATGCCGGTTGAGTGGGGGCATAGAAGTGCATCTGAAGCGAGTCCGATCATGGGTTCTGATCGTCGGCGTTGCCGCAACGTCAATCGGCGCAGCGCGCGCGGAAGCTCAAGCGGCGCCGGCTGAGGAGGTTCTGCGTCTCGACCTTCGCGGCTGCATGCGGCGTGCAATGGCGGCCAATCTGGATATCGCCGAGAGCGAACTGGAACGCGATGCCGCGCTGATAGACCGCTTCGAGGCGGACATGGCCCGCTGGCTACCGGTCTTCAGTATCAGCGGCGCAACGAGTGTGGTCCAAGACACCGAGGGTAGCATCTTCCAGGACAGCCCGCCTTGGTGGACCCCGACTTCGTGGAGCAACATCGGCCCGTACTTCCAGATTAGGGGTGAGGCGGCGCAACCGCTGACGACCTTCGGTCGTGTCTCGGCGCGGCGCAGCGCCGCCCCGCCCCGCGGCGGGGCCCGCGCAGCGGGGGTCGACGTCCGGAGAGCGACAGTGGCCGGGGAGGTCTATCGGCTGTACTACGGAGTATTGCTGGCCAGGGAGCTGCTCGATCTGCTCGACGAGGCCACCGACAAGATAGCTACTGCCCGACGCAAAGTCGCGACTATGCTGAGGGAGGGCTCGGACAAGGTCACGACTATCGACAAGACGAAGATCGACGTCTACGCGTTCGAATTGGAGAGCCGCCGGCTGAGGGCGAACAAGAGCGTGCGGCTTGCGCTCGGCGCCCTGAAGCGCGTACTTAATATCCCGTTTGATACTCCATTCGACATCGGGATGGGGCGGCTGCGTCCTCTGCCGGACAAGCTGCCGACTCTCGATTCGTTGCAGCGGTGCGCGGCCGAATGTCGCCCGGAAATGCAGCAGGTCGACGCGGGGTTGAGGGCGCGCGAGCAGCAGTTGAGGGCCGCCGAAGCCGAGAGATGGCCGGTGCCCTTCATAGGCGTAGACTTCAACATAGAATACGCGCCTGGCCGCGAATTGCACTCGGATAACCCGTTCATCAGCGACGGCTACAACGGCAAGTCGGTGAGGGCAGGGCTGGGCTTCCGATACAACGTGGAGGTGGGTCGTCGCGAAGCCCGCATCCGACGTGCGCGCGTGGCAGCGCGTGAGATGGCGCGTAAGCGCGACTGGGCCCGCGCAAGCATCGCGCTGGAGGTCATGAAGGCCTACGAAGACGCGCACGAAGCGCAGCAAAACAGTCGGCTCGGACGCAGGTCGTTCGGGGCCGGCAACGCATGGATGGTGCAGACATTTGAGCGGTACGATCTCGGCATCGCCAGCACGAGGGACCTGCTCGAAGCCTACGCCGCCTACGCCAAATCGCGCAGCGACTACTACCAGACTCTGTACGACCACTACATCGCAGTAGCTGAGCTCTACCGCACGATAGGCCGGCCGATATGGGAGTTCGATCCTGGGAACGGCGAGTCGCTGGGCCTTCTTCCGAACTGAGGGAGCTTGGAATGCAACGGATGCTTGTCGCCACGTACCTGACACTATTCTGTGCGGCGACGTTGGGTGTCACGCAGACGGCTGTCGCCGGCGAAACCGCGCTGGAAGCTCTTCAAGCGCGTCAGGAAGTGATCGCCCAAGCGCAGAGCGCGCTTGACTCCGCGCCCGACGACCTGGCCAAGCAAGAGGTCCTCGATCGGGCGATCCGGGAGACGTTCGATTTCAAGCGCCTGGCGACGGAATCTCTCGCGCGCCACTGGGACTCGATCACCGAGGCGCAGCAGAGCGAGTACGTTCGGCTGTTCGTTGAACTGGTCCAGAAGTCGACCGTGCGCACGCTGAGGAACTATCGCGCCGCGGGCACGGAGTATGTCGAAGTCCTGGAAGACAGCGTTCAGGTCGTGATCACTACGGTCGTCACGTCGACTAGCGGCGAGGAGGCGGCGATTCAGTACAAGCTCCATCGTGTCGACGGCAGGTGGTGGATATGGGACAGGACGATCGGCCTCGATACCGAAATAACGGAATACGACGTAAGTTCGGCCGAGAACTACACGTCTGCGTTCAATCGCATGATGAGGGAAGACGGCATTGAGAGCCTGTTGGGCCGGCTCCGCAGCAAGCTCGCAGGCGACGACGACTTGTAGGGCGAGGGCGCCGCGCAGTCGCTACATCCCGAGCGCCAGCCTCATCGCCAACCCTCCGGGCAGCCCCGCTCCGACGATCTTGCTCTGCGCCCGGTCTATCTCGTACTCGACACGGACGAACTCGGCGTCGTCTTCGTCGCCCTGCTCGTCCATCAACACCAGGCACGCCCTCGGGTCGCCGTCGCGTGGCTGGCCCACGCTCCCCACGTTCACTATGCGCCGCTTGGCGGGCGCGTTCTCTGCGCTTACGTCGAATACGGCCGGGCAGTGCGAGTGGCCGGTGAAGCACACGCGAGTCGAGAACCCGGCGGCGTTCTTCCTGGCCGCGATCTCATCGTCGATGTAGCCCCACCCGCCCGGATCGTTGGGTGCGGCGTGGACGAAAGTCGCGGCCCCTTCTTCGTGCCTATACGGAAGCCCCGTCAGGAACGACCGCGACGCATCCGTGAGAGTCCGCCGCGTCCAAGCTATCGCTTCGGCGGCGAGGCTGTTGAACGTCGACGCGTCGGCGCTTTCCACAGCCATCTCGTCGTGGTTGCCGAGCAACGTCACGGCGCAGCACTCGCGTGCAAGATCGACACACTCGTTGGGGTCCGCGCCGTAACCGACCACGTCGCCGAGGCAGTACCAGCGGTCGACCCCGCGGCGGAATCCCTCCACCAGAACGGCCTCGAACGCCTCCAGGTTCCCGTGTATGTCGCTGACGATGCCTAGCATAAGGTCACTCGCCGGTGTCCGGGCAATGCGCCAGGGTCAGTCCGGCGCTCCTGCCTCAATTGGTAATCCCCCGCCGGAACGAAGTCAATCCGTCCACTGACGGTCGGTTCCGGTCCGTGCAGTAGCTTGACGCCTTCCCGCCCGTCGGACGGGTCGGTATATTCTGTCAAATCAGGGGCTGCATAATAGCGCAGGGCGCGGATCGCGTCATGCGTACCCCTTCTGTCGTAACCGCCGGCTGCGAGCCGCAAGGAGAAGACACATGCCGCTAGCAGACCTACGCGGACAGAAGCAACGCCGAACTCCGGAAGAGATGATCGCGCATCTGAACAGCTTCTCGTTGGACCTGAAATTCTCCGCCGGCGTCTGGTATTTCGCACCTGGCGGCGGAAGGTTTCATGATCGGTACACCCCCAATCTGGATATCAAGGAACGCCTCGAGATCGCAGCCGAGCTCTCGGAATTCGGGCTTAGCGCCGTAGAAGCTCACTACCCGAATGAGATCAACGAGGACAATCTGCATCTGTATCAGGCTCTGGAGAAGGGCACCGGCGTGCGCGTTATCGCCATCGTGCCTAACCTGTTCTACGATGCCGAGTTCGAATGGGGATCGCTCTCGTCCCCGCTCCCTGACATACGCAGGATGGCGATAGATCGCACGATCGCGACGCTAAAGCTGAACAAAGAGCTTGACACCGACTTCGCCATCGTCTGGCCGGGCATAGACGGCTATGAGAACGGCTTCGGGGTCGATC
>CAZSJP010000035.1:3088-14220 GCA_964606675.1 uncultured bacterium | reverse complement strand
TTCGTCGTCGACTCGCCATAGTCGCCTGCAATGCCGAGCATCACAGACTCGATCGAATCTTCCGAGTAGTGCTCGGCAAAAGCCTTCATGAAGCGGTCGACGTAGTCGAGCAGTACCGGGCTCCAGATCGACTGCACTTTGCTCTCGAGACCGTGTTCGAGACACTTGTTCGGGTAGTTGGCCGGAGACCCGAGCCACCACTCGGGCATTGCGTACCACGGGCCGATCATGATAAAGGCGAGCCACTTGAGGCCGAATCTCTCGGCCGTGTCGACTACCCAGTCGTACTCCGACCAGTCCCAGACGTCCTCTTCCTTCTCGATCAGGCTCCAACAGACGTAGGACTGAATCGCCGTGAAGCCCATCGCTCGGTAGATGGGGAGCCATGGCGCGACTTTCCTCGGCGACGCCTGCTTGCCTTCCTCGAACGCCGGATCGATGTTGCCCACCGACATCGGCAGGCCGGTTCTCGGGTATTCGTCCCGAAGCGCGATATCGATCCTTCGGGCGTGAGCATCCAGGTTCGTCGTGTCAAGATCGTCGGGCCGCTCGCGGTGGAGTTCCACGCGGCGGACATATTGCGGCTGCTCCGACACGATTGCGAAATCGGCGTTCATCGGACCGGCCTTGTCGAACACCGGGTCGGTGAGTCGGATGGTCGCCCGTTGCCACGTGTTCGTGTCGGCTGTGTTGACCCACGTATGCTCCCACGCCCCCGCCTTGTCGGGCGTGCACACGTGATGGACGAATCCTTGCTCGCCGGCTTTGCGATACTGAACGGCCACCCAGCCGAGTTCGGTCTCGAAGAACTCTATCGAGACGTACAGCTCTGAGGCGCCGTCGACGGAGGCATCGACCGCAAGGTAGATTGAGTCGTGCGTCGACTCTTCCTCGTGCGTGCCACCGCGCCAATAGCCCAGCGACGACCGCGGCTTCGTTCTGGGGGCCGTCCGATGGCAGGCGCTGCCGCCGATGTTGGATGGGATGACAGTGTCCGGTGGCGAAGGATAGCGCTCGGGGATGCCCTGCAACAGCGATATGCCGGTGGATTCGCCCGGGTCGCCGAACACTATGTAGTGGTCAGGATTAGCGTCTGCCATGTAGATCCTCGCGGTTGTCTGCTGCCATCGTGGTCACGCCGTAGCCGCTCATGAGGCGGCCCAGTCCGAAGGCATGAAGTGAAGGGCGCGACGCTGCCGGACCAATCCGTCGTCCCGCGTGCGGTCCGAGCGACGCAATGTTCAGAGCGGGCGTTGCAGCGGTTCCGGTCCCGCCGGCTCGTCCGCGGCGACGATGCGCGACACTGTGAACGACGGATCGGCAACGGCTATCAGGTCGGCGGCGCGGACGAGGTGAGTGCGTGCCTCCAGGACGATAGCGGTGAGCGCGACCGCGGGCGGCGGCGAGCCTTCGGCACCGTCTACGGACTTCCACGCCCTCATTCCCGATTCCTGTACGTTGCCGCAATCGGCCGGTAGGGGCAGTTCCGTCTCGACGTACCGCCACCCGTCGAAGTCGACGAAGCTGTCGTCGTATATCGACCGCCAACGCAGTCCGTTCGAGTCGGCGACTTCGTAGACGACCCGCCCCCACGTGCTCGACCCGCAAATCCACGCGCCCAAGGCGAACTGCCCCTCGGGAATCGGGACAGGCTGGGCGGGGCGCGTGATGGCATAGTACACGTTGTACGCGTGTCCCTGCCCTGCTCCTGCCAGCCTGACGCGCATCGTCGGACCGTGTGCAGCGCCGGTTTCGGGGGTCCGCTCGAACTCCCCGCGGGTGTACGGCGCGGTCGAATGCAGCCGTGCCGGCGTCTCCAGCCAAAGGTCCGCCCCGGCGTCCGCGCACCACTCGGACAATTCGTGTCCGTCGGCCAGCAGGGCCTCGGCCGGTGGGCCGGCACGATGCTGCGGCTCGCCCAGGTCGATGTCCCGCACGTCTATCTCGCCGTCGACGTAGACAGGCGACGAGGTGAGCCGCACCCTATACCGACCGTCGCGACCGCCGCTTGCCTTCAGCGCTCCCGCGTTCCCGAACATGTCGGTGACGGCCGCACGTTTCGCCGCATCGGTGGCGGCCTCGAATGTGAGATCCCGCTCGCCGTGCAGCGTCCACGCCGCATAGACGGGCGAGCCGCCGGCCCGCTCGAATCGCAACAGAAACACGCTGGCCGATGCCGTCGGGACGATGGTATCGAACGTGGCGCCGTCGAGCGAACGCGTCATGGTGGCGTACGCCGGGAAGCTTTCTCGCGGGTTCAACTCCGGAGGCTTGTGGCATAGTCCGACCGGCCCGTAGTGGCTGTAGAAGAAGTCGCTACCGGGGTCCCATGGTTCGGCCGTCATGCCGAAATGGACCACCCCGCTGGCCATCGCGAGCAGGTGCGCGCGGACGTAGCAGTCGGCCTGTTCGCGCTCGGTCAGCCATCCATCGGCCTGCGAGCAGTAGATCGCTTCGGTGAGGTACCGCGGGAAGTCTTCGTACCCGTATGCGTCCTGAAACGCTCTCAGAACGTGCAGGCCCGCAAATGGGGCGTATAGCGGCCCCGGCTGCAACTCGGGCGTCGCGAGGAACATGTCGAAATCCAGGCCGAATCCGTCGATCAACTCCTTGGGGAAGCCGTGGCGTAGCAGTTCTGCGATGAACGGCGGGAATCCATTCCCGTACACGAGCTTCACCTCCGGAAACTCGGCGCGCACACGAGTGGCATACTCGACGGCCACATTCCAGCAGATACGAAATGTTGCGTCCTCCTCCGGCGTCAGCGGCCGCGGCGCGTTGCCGACGAGGTCCGGCATGAACGCGCTGGCGTGCTCGCGGCTGAGGCTCGTCTCCCAGAAGACCAGCCAGTGCTTCACGGGCGGCATGTCGTGCATTTTGCGCATCATGTCGTCGACGTCGGCCTGTCCGTCGTTGCACGTGTTCGCGATGCAGGCGACGTTGGCGCACGTTAGGCCGACTTTGTGTTTGGCAAGGGCCTGCATCCTCTCGTCGTTGAGCTTCTTGTCGTCGCTCGCGACGAAGTTGGCGAGCGTCCACCGCACCCCGAGCAGACGGAATAGCTCGCCACCGACCTCGGCCGGCGCTCCGAAATGGCCCTCGAAGTAGCACCACATGCCGAACGGCGAGTCGGTCGTTGCCCGCCTCGTGTCCGGCGGCAGAAGAGCGAACGAGGTCTTCCGAGCGAACGGCCGGTCGTCTTCGGCTACGCTCGCCACGACCGACAAATCGAACTTGCCGCAGACTGTTTGCGGCAGGTCGATCGTAACCGCGCGCTTCGCGTTCGCGGCCATGTCGACGTCCATCTCACGAACGGATATCTCGCCGTACGGGTCGGTGACCGACGTCGACAGCCGCACTCTCTGTGCCTCGCCGCGGCAGTTCCGGAGCCGCGCCACGAACGTCGGCTGGGCCGGCTGCTCGAAGACGTGGGCCGTGCGGTCGGAGGTAAGCGTCATCGCGACGGGGGCCGTTTCCAGCGTGATCGCGTGCACGCGAACGCCGCTCGGGGGTCCCGCCGGATGCGGGAAGCGATCGTCGTCATCGAACGCTATGCGTCGTGTCAGGTCGATTTCCAGCGCCTCTTCGGATGGGTCGGCGATGAAGTCCTGGAACGCGCCCGGCGAGAGGTCAACGGTGACGGCTGTCATTCCGGAGCCGGGGATCGCTTCGGCGCCATGCGCGTCGACCTCGAACTCGCTTGACACCGCGTGCCCGCGCCCGGTCTTGATCAGCCTGACGGCCCCGGAAGGATGGTGCGACGGATCCGTGTTGACGGTGCAGAGCAGGTGCGCGCGGTCGTACGCATCGACCGGCACCCGCAGCAGGCACCTGCCGGGGTCGGACGACAGCGCCGACGTGTGGATGTACGGGGTCCGACCTCGGTAGAGCGTGCGACCGACGTCGAGGCAGCAGCCCTCCCCGGCTGCCCGGTCGAGAAGAAACGGTACGCCGTTCGCGGCGACGACCGCGGCTGCACGTCCGGGCGGTTCGTGCGAGTCCTCCGCACCGGCGGCGTCGCACGATGAATACGGCGCCACGTCGACCGCAAGAAAGCGATCCTCGGGCAGATCGATTACTCCGCTATCGCAGAGACGGTCCCCGGCCCCAAGCGCGACTCGCACCCGCCCCGGCGTGCTCTCAGGGGCGTTCCATACCGCGACAAGTCGCCCGTCGAGCCATGTCCGTACACCGTTGGACGTCAGGTCGATGGCAAGCCGGACCCGCCTCCCACGCCAACCCGGTATCTCGGCGAACTCTCGGTCGAATGCCCGGCGTTCCTCGTCGTCGTGTGCCCATGGAGTGGTGTCGGGCCGCAGCCGGTACTCCACCGTTCCGCGCGGGTCGTCTGTCGTCTCGCCGTACGCGGTCGCGTGGACGAGCGCGTCGTCGTCAGCGTCGCCGGAGACCTCCAGGCGGCAATTGGCGCCTACAGATAGGGAAATCGCGCTTGGTGCATGCGACGCAAGCTCCACGTCGATCCACATTCGCACCGGGCCGCTCGCCGAGAGCGTCGCTGCCAGGGCAGTCGGCCCGGCCGGCGAGGCCGATGCGTCGCCTTCCGATTGGGAGGCGCTGGGGTCCTCTTGCCACGCCAAAGAACCTGTCGTCATGGGTTGTACCTCCCGGTCGCCCGTGGTTGCACAAGGCCTCCGCCGGCATCGGTGAGAGATGTCCGGCCGGGGTAGGTCCCGAGAAAGATGTGGGCTTCCAGGTGCCGTGCGCAACCGGTGCCCGAACCCCTGCGCGACATTGGCACCCGATGCCTACGGTAGATGCTCCGGCGCGACGGATGTATATTCCGACAGCCGAGCCCTACTCGGCATGCGGCGGTCGACTCTGTTGGGGACCTGCACTCTATGGGTGAACACACGACGCACATTCTCGGTATATCGGCGTTCTACCACGATTCGTCCGCATGCCTCGTCACGGATGGCAGGATCGTTGCCGCGGCGCAAGAGGAGCGATTCACGAGAGTCAAGCACGATAGCTCGTTCCCGGGCCACGCGGTCGAGTATTGCCTGGCCGAGGCGGGTATCGCGCCTGGCGACCTGACGCACGTGGCGTTCTACGACAAACCGTGGCTCAAGTTCGAGCGGTTGCTGGAGACGTACCTCTCGTTCGCGCCTCGGGGCATCGGGTCGTTCATGAAAGCTATGCCGCTGTGGATCAAAGAGAAGCTCTGGATGGGCGATCTCGTCAGTGCTCGAACCGGCTTCGAAGGCGACCTGCTCTACCCCGAGCACCATCAGTCGCACGCGGCGTCGGCGTTCTACCCCTCTCCGTTCGAACGGGCGGCGATAGTCACGCTGGATGGCGTCGGAGAATGGGCCACGTCGTCATGGGGAGTCGGCGCCGGCAATCGCGTCAACCTGCTTCACGAGATGCATTTCCCGCACAGCCTCGGGCTACTCTACTCCGCGTTCACGTACTACACGGGCTTCAAGGTGAACTCCGGCGAGTACAAGGTCATGGGCCTGGCGCCGTACGGCGAGCCGAAATACGTGGGGCCGATCCTGAACGAGCTGATGGACCTCCGCGACGACGGGTCGTTCCGGCTCAACATGAGCTACTTCGACTACTGCCACGGCCTCAAGATGACCAGCCGCCGGTTCGACCGCCTTTTCGGTGGCCCTCCTCGCGACCCTGAATCGCTCCTGACGCAGAGAGATATGGACCTCGCGCGGTCGGTGCAGGATGTTGTCGAGGAGATCATGCTGCGCATGGCGCGCCATGTGCGTGAGGCCACTGACGAGCCGAATCTATGCCTGGCCGGTGGCGTGGCGCTCAACTGCGTGGCGAACGGGAAGATCCTGCGAGAGAACATATTCGACCGGATCTGGATTCAGCCGGCTGCTGGCGACGCAGGTGGCGCATTGGGCGCGGCGCTGTTTACGTACCATCAGGTCCTCGGCAACGAGAGAACAGCCGATGGTACGCACGACTCTCAGTCGGGATCGTACCTCGGACCGTCGTTCTCGCCAGCATCTGTCGCGGAGTGGCTCAATGGCCGAGGGGTGCCGTATCGGCGGCACGAAGACGGTGAGGTTGCGAAAGTCGCCGCCAGGGCCGTAGCCGACCAGAAGGTGGTGGGCTGGTTCTCCGGCCGGATGGAGTTCGGGCCGCGCGCGCTGGGGGGGCGAAGCATCGTGGCCGACGCGAGAAGCCCTGCGATGCAGTCTGTGATGAACCTGAAGATCAAGTACCGAGAGTCGTTCCGACCGTTTGCGCCGTCGTGTTTGGTCGAAGACGTGTCGGACTTCTTCGAGCTTGACGTCGAATCGCCCTACATGCTCCTCGTGGCGCCCGTCCGTCGCGATCGGCGGCTGGAGATGTCCGAGCATGAGCAGAGCCTGTTCGGCATCGAAAAGCTCAACGCAGAGCGGAGCGACATCCCGGCCGTAACGCACGTCGACTACTCTGCGCGCGTCCAAACTGTCGACCGAGCATCGCACCCGGCATACTACGACATGATATCCGAGTTCAAGAAGATCGCCGGCGTCGGGGTGGCGATAAACACCTCGTTCAACGTGAGAGGCGAGCCAATCGTCTGCACCCCGCAGGACGCATACCTGTGCTTCATGCGCACCGAGATGGACGTGCTGGTGCTCGAAGACTGCGTGCTCCTCAAAGAGGAGCAGCCGACGCTCGACGACGACGTCGACTGGCGCAGCACGTACGACCTCGACTAGGACCGCAGGATGAACCAGAAAGAGCAGAGCCGAGTTGCAGCCGATAGTGGCGCGAAGGTCGATATGCCGACGAACCGAAAAACGCTCCGCAGGTTCGGACTCACGATGGCGGTGGTGCTGGGTGCAATCGCGACTGTGCTGGTGCTACGCGACCGTCCCGTGTGGCCGTATCCCATGGGCCTCGCACTGTCATTCGCGCTGTTCGCCCTTGTGTATCCGGCCGCGCTGGCGCCCGTCGAGAGGGCGTGGATGGCGCTCGGGCGGGTCATGTCGATGGTCGTCACCGCCATCGTGCTCGTCGTGACGTACTATCTGGTGGTCACTCCGGTCGGCCTCGCGATGAGGATTCTGCGCAAGGACCCTATGAAACGGAAGTTCGACAGCAAGGTCGAGTCGTACTGGGTGCCGGTCGATCCGGAAGGCTCGGCCAGCAGGCACGACAAGCCGTTCTAGGCCTCCGTTTCGGCAGACGCGAACGCCCGGCACTATCGGTCGCGCCACTCCGATCGCATCTGCCCGATGTCCTCGGCGGTCCTGTCGACCAACTCGGACGTTGGGTCCCCACTGTTCTGAACCTGACGACGTTGTCGGGCGTCACCCCGTAGAGGTAGACCTGAGTGCGGTCATCGCCTCGCCAGGCTTCGGAGACTTCGCCGTTCCAGTCGATGAACGCCTTCGTCCCTTTGTCCCGTATCCTCCCCCTGGCGATGAAATGCAGGAATCGCGACACGTCGCCAAGGTCGAGCACTGTGCAGAAGACGAGGCTGTCCAGGCGTGTCCTCAGGCTGTCTCGCCACGCGACGTTGAAATCGCCTATGTCCTTCTCCGTGATTATGACGACGATCGGCTCGATGCGGGGCGTGCCTAGCGCGAACGTGCTATCGTAGATGTTCGAGAGATCGAAGCCCGGAGCGTTGTCGCCGACCGACACCTCGGCCCCTGAAGACGACGCGATCAGCAATGCCGCAATCAGGGCAATATGCCGGTAGTCCATTCGATACCTCCGCGAGAAAGACGCTGCCCTTAGCCTGAAGCCCACCGACCACCGCGGATGGGTCGCGCCAGCCGGGCCACCAGTAATGTGCGAAGTGCGGCCGCTTCGGCCAACCCGTGCACGGGGCGTGGACGCGCTATCGTCGTTCGTCGTAGACTATCAGACGAACGCCGGCGCGCGGCACCGCGGTCGCTGCCGGCGGTAGTACCGGTTCATTGCAGGCGAAAGGCAACGAGATGCCCCAACGAGATATTCGGGCAGTGCTGTTCGATTTTGGCGGAACGCTGGGATACGACTACCCAGGCTATCAGGATGGATTCGCTGCCCTCGTGGCAGCCATGGGCTATCCGGCGGATGAGCAGGCGTACCGAGCGGCGAGCGAAGACGCGAAGGGCGATGTCGACCCCGCGCCGCGCGATTCGGCGCATTGGGTCGTCTGGCAGCGCACGTATCACAGGGAGTTGTTGCGGCGGCTCGGAGTTCCGAGCGACAGGCTCGACGAAATGGTCGCCTGCATCCGTCAGCGTCTGCGGTACTACACGCGGCCGCGCTGCTACCCGGAGACGCATTACGTTCTGCGCTCGCTCAGGTACGCCGGCTACGTTGTGGGGATCATCTCGAACATCTCGCCGCGGCTGCCCGAGGCGCTTCTGGAACTGGGGATCAGCCAGCACATCGCGTTCGCTGTGGCGTCTGAGACGTTCGGGACTTCCAAGCCGGACCCGGCGATATTCCACGAAGGTCTTCGCCTCGCCGGGGTGCCCGCTGAGGCTGCGATGTACGTTGGCGACGGAATGGAACCGGACGTGGATGGGTCGTCCGCGGTTGGAATGCATCCGGTGCTGATCGATCGAGACGGCACGTACGGCGAGCGCGAAGGCGTCTTGCGCATCACGAACCTGACGCAACTGCTCGATAGCCTGAAGTGCGACCTATGGGGCAACGAGACGCTGCACGAGTTCGTGCCGAGCCGTTGAGCGCCGGAACCTACCCCATCGCGTCCGGCCGCAGCAACTCAGCGATGTGCGGAGCCAGCCCGTCGGCCTTGGAGAGAAACCCCCCGTCGTGCGGGGCCCCCCCGTCGCCGTGCCCGGCGGGCACGTCGAGGCCGAGGAGCGAGTAGCCTTCAATCAGTCTGAGAGCCGTGTCGCCGCCGGCGATGCGCTCGGACACCGCGTTCCGGATGACCTGACGCATGGCACTGAGCCGATCGCGCGCTTTCTCGGACCACAATTCCGACGACGCGAAGATCGGCGTGATGCAGACCATCGGCGTTTCCGGCCTGCGCTCGCGGACGATCTTCATGAAGGGGGAGTAGGCTTTCTCAAGCGCTTCGGCGTCAGGCAGGTTCTGAGCGAAATCCAGCACGTAGCACGCAGAGTCGATCTCCGCCATCGCTGCGGCAAGCTCAGGCTCGCCCAGGCCGTTGCCGCTGAAGCCGAGGTTCACGACGTCGATATCGAGCAGCCGGCTGAGGATCGCCTGATAGCTCATCCCCGGTCGCCCGGCGCATCCGCCCTGGGTGATCGACGAGCCGTAGAACGCCACGGGCCGATCCACCGCATACGGGTCGGTGTCCGCCGTCTGCGCTCCGTCCGACAGACCGACCGCGCGTATCTCCACCGGTGCGTAGTTCGGAAGGTAGAGACAGACTTCGCGCCACCCGGCGTCCATCTCGTCGAGCAGGACCTCCTCGTAGTCGCCGGCTTGGGGACCTGTGACGCCCGTCGGCGCGAACGACCTGGCGTACATCCCGTCGAGGTAGACGTCGATGCCCATCTGCCCGATCAGCGACATGTTCGAAAGACTCGCCGACTCCGGGTAGGTGAGTCGCAGGCCGAGGCTTGTTGCGTCCGTGCGGAATCGCAACCGACCGCCGCTCAGATGTCCGGCGAGCGACCAGACCGGTTCACGAACGCGCGACCTCATCCGCTCGGGCAGCCGCCGGAGACTCGGCGTGCATTCGTCGAACCAAGGCAGGCCCTCGACGGCTATGCTCTCGTGCGGGAAATCGATCCATTTCATCGATGCTGCTCCGGAGTTGCTCGCTGCCACGACCGAATGCGCTCAGTCTTCGACGATCACGTCGTCGAGCGCACGCTTGGGGACGTGATGCGCGTCGTCCTCGTCTCTGTAGTAACGAACGTCTCCGTCGGCCCCGACCGTCTCGATGATGACGGTCTCGGCCGGAATGCCCAGCGCCAGCACGAGTAGCACCTCATAGTCGTCCGTCAGGCCGAGTTCCTGGTGCACGAGTTCGCGCTTCATCGCGCTGATCATGCACCCGCCGATGCCCTTTTCGATGGCGGCGAGCATGATGCTCTGGGCTGCGATGCCGTGGTCGATTCCCGCGCTGTTCGCGATCGTGCGATCGCACAGAACGATGATGTACGCCGCCGGGCGTTCGCCCTCGGCAGGCCCGGGCCAGCTCTTCAGGTGCCCGGCCCACGAGAGATGCCTGAAGATGCTTGCGTTGAGCTCCGGGTCGACGGAAAGTCGGTATTTCAGCGGCTGAGCGTTCGCGCCCGAAGCGCCCAGTCGTCCGACGTCGACCAGTTCCCGCAGCGTCTCCGTGGAGATTCTATCGTCCTCTTTGAACCGCCTGTAGCTGCGGCATTTGCGCGCCAAATCGGCCAGCATTGTCTACTCCTTCATTCGCTCTGCGGGGTATACATGTATCCGACGGTACTCAGCGTTCCAGAATGACGTCATCGAGTGCGCGTTTCGGCACGTGATGCGTATCGGCCGCATCTCGAAAATACTTCACGTCTCCGTCGGGACCCACCGTTTCTATCGCAACGGCCTCGGCGGGCACGCCGAGAGCCAGCACGAGCAGAATGGTGTAACGGTCGGCAAGGCCCAGGTACCGACGCAGCCGCAGCCGCTTGATCGCACTAACCATGCACCCGCCGATGTCCCTCTCCGCCGCGGCCAACATTATGCTCTGCGCTGCGATGCCGTGGTCCACGTCGGTACGATGCGTGACAGTATTATCGTGTAGCACTATAATATAGGCCGCCGGGCGCTCGCCCTGCTCGGGGCCATCCCAGCCGGCTAGATGCCCCGCCCACGATAGCGACGTGAATATGTTCGCGTTCAGTCCCGGGTCGACCGCGAGCTTGTATTTGAGCGGCTGGGCGTTACCCGCCGACGCGGCCAAGCGTCCGACGTCGACCAACTCGCGAAGCGTGTCGAGAGATATCCTTTCGTGTTCCTTGAAACGTCTGATGCTTCGACATTTGCGGGCCAACTCAGCCAGCATGTGGTCCTCCTTGAAGCTCAACCGCGCGACGGAAGCCTAAGCCGCGCACGATCGCGATTGTCGTTTCGGCGGCTATGCGTCAGGGTCGCCCGAGGTACGCCGCGTGCCAGCCTGCCATTTTGCAGGCATACGATGTATATTTCCAACCGTGGTGCGTCGGGTGGCGTACCGCCGACTCACCTCT
>CAZSJP010000035.1:0-3042 GCA_964606675.1 uncultured bacterium | reverse complement strand
GCGAACCGAATGTACGCCATATTGCGGTCTGCGGCTGTCTTCGCGGCGCTACTCGTCGCGGCAAACGCCGTCGCCGGGCCCGAACACGACCACGAGACGGCTGCCGCGCCGTCGCTGAGCCCTACGCTTGAGAAACGGGCGCGAGGGCTTGAGGAAGCGCTCATCTCTCCCTGCTGCTGGCACGCGCCGCTATCGGAGCACGACTCGCCCAAGTCGCGCGGGATCGAGAGCGACATCAGGAAGCGCCTGGCACGGGGAGAGAGCGATGAACAGATCATAGCAGCATACGTGAGGCAATACGGTGAACGCATCCTGACAGTTCCGCCCGCGAGCGGCTTCAACCGCGTACTGTGGCTGATTCCCATCGTCGCAGGCGTCGCGGGCATCGGTGTCGCCAGTCGATACATTCGGAGTTGGACTCGTCGCGGCCAATCCGAGCCGGTCTCGCATTCCGACGAGCGCGGCGCATCGTCCGCGAAAGTCGACGAGCAACTCAGAGACTGGGACGACTGAACGCCTGGCCGCGGGGCATCTGTGCGAGAGATGCTGTGGCAAGTTAGTGCCTGCATCCGGCTTCGGGCGGCTCGCGAGCCTCCATGCATTGCGATATCTTGGTGATCTGTCTCGTCATTGACTGGTTGTCCACTCGGGAGATATGTCATGCCGCGTCGAATCCTTCCTACGCTGTCGACAGTCGGCTTTGCGTTCGTGCTCGCGACCGCAGCCGCCAGTTCAGCTCAGACTAGTGTCAGCGGCCAAATCGCCACGACCACGTGGAGTGCCGGCGCCGGCCCGTACCACGTCACGGGCCAATGCAGTGTCGCCACAGGCGACATCCTCACCATCGAGCCCGGAGTGGACGTGCTGTTCGATGTCGACGTGGAGTTCGTCGTCAATGGCGCGATTCACGCCGTGGGCACCGAGGTCGACTCGATCCGGTTCATCAAGGGCACGGCCGCCGAGTGGGGCGGTCTGCGTATCTCAGGCGGCGACAGTAGCTCCCTGGCATACGTGAGGATCTCCGGCGGGAACGCGCACATGGCTCCGCACAACCGCGGAGGCGGGATACACGTCGAAGGAGCCGGTACCGGAGTCGTAATGCAGAACTGCGTAGTGAGCGGCAACCGGGCCTCACTCGGTGGCGGAATGAGCGTCGTCGATGGACACGTTTCTATGACAGAGTGCACAGTCGCGGCCAATACGTCGCCGGACGAGGCCGGCGGCATGCACCTTGTCAGCGCTTCGGCGGAACTCACCGACTGCGTTGTGTCCGGCAACTCGGGAACGTACGAAGCCGGCGGCATATACCTCGAAGCATCCACAATGGTTCTCACCAACTCCGTTGTCAACGGCAACTCGACCGTGTGGCGTTCCGGTGGCGGACTCTACGTATCGTTCGCATCGAGCGTGAGTCTCACCGGATGCACGGTAGACGGGAACAGCAACCTATGGGCCGAGGGTGGCGGCCTTTACGTTGACGGGGGTTCGTATGCCGAGCTGTTCGACTGCAGCGTGGACAATAACGTTACCGGCTACATCGGTGGCGGGCTGTATGTCGACGGTTCGATCCTGGTCATGGCTCGCTGTAGCATCAGCGGAAACGACTGGGCCGACGCAGGCGGCTACGGTGGCGGCCTCTACGTGTACTCCTCGAACGCCTCGCTGGACGACTGCGTCATCGACGGCAACAGGGGCCAATACGGTGGCGGCGGCATGTGGCTCGAAAGAGACGCTGTCGTTACGATGAATCGCTGCGTCGTGAGCAACAACGTCGCAGAGGAGGAAGGCGGCGGCATCCTTGCGTGGCGGAACGTGTCGCTGACGATGAACAACTGCACGCTGGTGGGGAACAGCACGCCGGGATTGGGCGACGCCCTCAACGTGTGGATATCGGAAATCACGATGTCGAACTGCATCCTCTGGGGCAACGCTGAACAAGAGGCGTACCCCTGGTATGGTATCCCTGTGGCGGCCACGTACAGCAACATCGCGGGCGACACGACGTGGGCCGGCGCGGGCAACATCAACGCCGATCCCCTGTTCGTGGATGCGACAAACGGCGACTACACGCTGCAAGCGTCATCTCCGTGCATAGGCGCGGGCGCGGGCGGTGCCGACATGGGCGCATACCAGTCCGCGCCGGCCGAGCCGGGCACGGCGGTCAGCGGCGCCATCGGGACGAGCACATGGCTTGCGTCCGGTAGCCCGTTCCGCGTCGTCGGCCAGTGCACCGTGCTCGCCGGCAACAGTCTCACGATCGGCCCTGGCGTCGACGTTACGTTCAACGCCGACGTGCAGTTCGTCGTCGACGGCGCACTGAACGCCATCGGTACGGCGACCGACAGCATCCGGTTCCTCGCAAGTGCGTCAAACGACTCTGCCGAGTGGGGCGGGCTGCGCATCATCGGCGGCGAGTTGACGATGGCGTTCGCCCGGATCAGCGATGGCGACGCTGACGGCGTTGCGGAGCCTGAGAACTTCGGCGGCGGCGTCTATGCCTCCGAGGGAGCCAGGATAGACCTCGCCGACGTCGTCATCGCCGGCAACGCCGCGTACGACGGCGGGGGCCTGTACGCCGACTCGTGCGGCGTCTCGCTCGCCCGCTGCGTCCTGCGCGGCAACGTGGCGCAATGGATGGGCGGCGCGATGCGCTTGCAGCGGATCGCCGATTTGCTTCTGGATGGCTGCATCGTCGAGGGCAACGACGGGCGCTACGGTGGCGGCGTGCAGATAACACGCAGCACGGGGTCGATCGTAGGCGGTCGCATTGCGTTCAACACTGCGCTCATCGCCGCCGGTGCTCACGTGCTCGAAGACTGCGACATTCTGTTTGAGCGGTGCACGGTCAGAGGCAACGTCGCCGAGACGTCCACAGGCGGAATAGTCGTCGTAACCGACTCACACATCGACATCGAGAAGTGCGCCATCGTCGACAATTCCGGCAACGGCAGGGGTGGGTTGTTTGTCAGCACCACCTCGTCCGCGGCGATCGTCAACAGCACGTTTGCCGGCAACGTCGGTGGAAGCGGCGGAGCGATCGCA
>CAZSJP010000034.1:0-14232 GCA_964606675.1 uncultured bacterium | reverse complement strand
GCAGCCCCGATCTGGTCGAAGATCAGATCACGTACCCCATCGTCAGCGCGCTCATCGCCGCTCCCGGGGTCCAGAACGTGAGGGGCCTGAGCCAGTTCAACGTCTCGTACGTCTACGTCATATTCGAGGACGGCATCGATCTCTATTGGGCGAGAAGCCGCGTGCTGGAGTATCTGCAACAGATCACCGCGCAGCTCCCGCCCGACGCGTCGCCAACGTTGGGGCCAGATGCAACCGGTGTCGGATGGGTCTACCAGTACGCGTTGGTCGACACCACCGGCACGTATGACCTTTCCGACCTTCGCACCATGCAGGACTGGTACTTGCGGTATGCATTGTCCGCGGTGTCCGGCGTGGCCGAAGTCGCGAGTGTCGGCGGGTTCGTGAAGGAGTACCAAGTACAGCTCGACCCGAACAGGATGGCCGCGTACGGCGTCTCGCTGGGGATGGTCACCAAGCGTATCAAGGACAGTAACAACGACGTCGGTGGGCGTGTTATGGAGGCCGCCGGCCGTGAGTACATGGTGCGAGGCAAAGGCTACATCCGTTCTGTCGAGGACTTGGAGTTGATCGGCCTGATGACCGGGCCGAACGGCACGCCGGTGTATTTGCGCGACGTCGCTTCGGTCAGCATGGGCCCGGCGCTCAGGCGCGGCGTCGCCGAACTGGACGGCATGGGCGAGGTCGCAGGCGGAATCGTCGTCATGCGCGACGGCGAGAACGCGCTCAACGTCATCGAACGCATCAAGCATAGGCTTGCCGAGGTGCGGTCCGGCCTGCCGCCCGAGGTACAGATCGTACCGACCTACGACCGATCGGAGCTGATCCTGGAATCTGTGAGGACACTGCGAACGACACTCCTGGAAGAGATGATCGTCGTCAGTATCGTCATAGTGGTGTTCCTCTTGCACTTCCGGTCTGCGTTGGTGCCGATCTTCGCGCTGCCTATCGCTATCATCCTCTCGTTCATCCCGATGTACATGATGGACCTTACGATCAACATCATGTCGCTGGGGGGCATCGCGCTCTCTATCGGCGTGATGGTCGACGCGTCGTTGGTGATGGTGGAGAACGCGTACCGGCACCTATCGGAGGGGTCCGACGAGGACAAGGCCGATCCGGTAGGCACGATCGTCCGTTCGTCCACGCAGGTGGGGCGAGCGATCTTCTACAGCCTTGTCATAATCATAGTCTCGTTCATGCCGGTGTTTCTGCTGGAGGCGCAGGAAGGGCGTCTGTTCAAGCCGCTGGCGTTCGCAAAGACGTTCGCCATGGGCGGCGCGTCGATCCTGGCGATCACGCTGGTGCCGGTGCTGATGACCTTCTTCATCCGGGGGAAGCGGCTCAAGCCCGAGTCGGAGAACCCGGTCTCGCGATTCTTCGGCGCGATCTATCGCCCGGTCATCAACCTGGCGCTGCGCTTCCCGTGGACAACCATCGCGCTGAATCTGGCCGTCATACCGGCGGTCTACCCGCTGTTCACGTCGATCGGCAGCGAGTTCATGCCGCCGCTCTACGAAGGTTCGGCGATGTACATGCCCGTCACGGTGCCCGGCATCTCGATCACCGAGGCGACGCGGCTGCTGAAGACGCAGGACGTGATACTGAAGAGCTTCCCCGAGGTCGACCGGGTCTTCGGCAAGGTCGGCAGGGCGGAGACCAGCACCGACCCCGCGCCGCTCAGCATGGTCGAGACGATCATCACCTTCAAGCCGCAGGAACAGTGGCGGGAGGGTATGACGTACCAACGCCTGATCGTAGAGATGGATAGCGCGATGCAGTTCCCGGGCGTGCAGAATGCGTGGACGCTGCCCATCCGAGGTCGGATCGACATGCTTACCACCGGCATTCGTACGCCGGTGGGGATCAAAGTCGGCGGGGCGTCGCTGGATAGCATCACCCGCATCGGCAGAGACATCGAACGCTTGCTCGGCCCGGTCGACGGCACCCGCAGCGTCTACGCCGAACGCGTGACCGGGGCCTACTTCGTCGATATCGACATCAAGCGCGACCAGATAGCTCGCTACGGCCTGACCATCGGCGACGTGGAGCGAGTGATTCAGGTCGCACTTGGCGGCATGGTCGTATCCCGGACGATCGAGGGTCGCGAGCGGTACCCGATCACGGTGCGCTACTTCCGCGAGCTGCGGGACGATCTGGACAAGATACGCCGAATCCTCGTGCCGCTGCCGCAGATGGCGATGGCCCCCCGGCAGGATGACGCGACGTCCGGCTTCGGAAGGCAGACCGGCTCGCGGCACATTCCGCTCGAACTGGTCGCCGACGTGCGCATGACCGGCGGCCCCGGTCAGATCAGGGACGAGAACGCCATGCTCACGGGCTATGTCTTCGTCGACGTGGCGGACCGCGACATCGGAAGCTACGTGACCGAGGCGAAAGCCGTGCTTGCTGAAGCCCTGGACGTCCCGGCCGGCTACACTCTGTTGTGGAGCGGCCAGTACGAGTTCCAGGAACGCGCGAAGGAGCGGCTTTCGGTTGTGGTCCCGATAGTCGTCATCACAATCTTCGTGCTCCTGTTCATAACGTTCCACTCGGCCGCCGACGCCGGAATCATCATGATGGCCGTGGTCTATGCCCTGACCGGCGGGGTGATCTTGCAGTACCTGCTCGGGTACAACTTCAGCGTGGCAGTGTGGGTAGGCTACATCGCGGTGTTCGGAGTCGCGGTGGAGACGGGCGTCGTGATGGTGATCTACCTGCAGGAGGCGCTAGAGAAACGTTCGGCCAATGGTGCGCTCACCGAGGCCGACGTGCGCGAGGCGACCGTCGAAGGTTCGGTGCTGCGGCTCAGGCCGAAGCTCATGACGGTAGCCACCACGATGATCGGGCTGCTGCCGATATTCTGGAGCACCGGCGTCGGGTCGGACGTGATGAAGCCTATCGCCGCACCGATCGTCGGTGGGATGGTCACGTCGACGATCTTCGTGCTGGTGATCATCCCGGCGATATTCTATCTGATGCATCGACGTAGCGCGCGTCGAGAAGAGTAGGCCGGCGGTGTCGAAGGCGACTTGACGACTACGTGTGTGCCGGTATATTGTTAGAGGAGAGCGTCGCGTCGTACAGCGCACCGTCAGAGGAGGCCGGAATGCGTTCGCGGAGTCCATCGCTTCTACCGGCCATCCTGCTGGTTACCGTCGTGTCTGCGTGGGGGCAGACGCCTGTCGACGGCGTCGTCGCCACGACCACCTGGACGAAGGCCAACAGTCCGTATCGGGTCACGGGTACGGTCACAGTGCCGACGGGAGAGGTGCTCACCATTGAGCCGGGCATCGACGTGTTGTTCGATGCGGATGTGTCGTTCCGCGTCCTAGGGGGACTCAGGGCGTTGGGGACCGAGGCCGACAGCGTTCGATTCGTGGCTGGAGAGTCGGGCGTCTGGCGAGGGCTCAGGTTGGACGGAGGCGACACGAGCGCGATTAGCTACGCTCGCGTCAGCCACGGCCTCGCACGACTCCACGATCCAACCGGCGACGTGAGTGGCAGGACCGAGCACTATGGCGGCGGCATCTACGTCGCCAACTCTCGTTTGGGGCTGGCTCACGTCGTGTTGAGCGACAACCGTGCGGACGTAGGTGGCGGCCTCTTTTCAGGAGGTTCGTACGTTACCCTGGACGAGTGCGCCATCGTGAGCGACTCCGCGCGCCTTGGCGGAGGCGTGTACGCCAAAGGCAGCTCCGTAGTGATCTTCTCCAACACCACCGTCAGCGGAAACAGTGCAGAACGGAGCGGAGGGGCGATCTTTGGGCACAGTCAGTCGACGCTGGTATTCAACGACTGTCAGGTTAGTGGCAACGCATCCACCGGGCGCGCGGGCGGGATCATCGTGGGAAGGTCCAGCCTGCTGATGGCGCGCTGCACCATCTCCGACAACATCGCCACAAGTTGGGAGGGGTACGGTGGCGGGATAGTCGCGCTGGCCACCACTGGTGTTGCGACAGTAGCGCTGACGGAATGCACCGTGCGCGACAACGCGGCGGATTCGGACGGAGGCGGCATCTACCTTTCGGAGGCGTCGGCTACATTGACCAGATGCATTGTCTCCGGCAACCGTACGGGCGCCGGCGGCGGCGGCGTCTACGCCGAGGACGGGTCCGAGGTCGCGCTCGACAATTGCGTCGTCTACCGGAATGCAGCGAAGGACCCGGGCGGCGGGATTCGAGCCGTCTCGCCGGAGTTCGATATCGTGACAGAGGTCAGACCCGCCAACACGATCCTCTGGGCCAACACTCCCGACCAGATGTCGGACCTCAAGCTGCCGGACGGCAACAGCTCGTCTGGGCGGCTCCTCGCTAGCTATTGCGATGTCGACGACGAGGAGTGGCCGGGGTGCGGGAACATCATCGACGAGCCGATGTTTCGCGATGCGGACGCGGGCGACTTCCTACTCGTGTCCGGCTCGCCGTGCATCGATACCGGGAGCCCGTATCTCCTTGATGCCGACCACACGACGTCGGATATGGGGATCGGTGGCGGCGCGGGTGGAGAAGCGGATCTACCCCGAATCTCGGTGCCTGTAACCGAGATGACGATCGCGAAGATTGCACCGAGGAATCTGACGATCCGGAACATCGGGCCCGCCGAGATGGTCGTCGTGGCCGTCGAACTCCCTGAGTTCTTCACAACCACGCTCGCCTTCCCGGTCATCGTGCCAGGACGCGGCAGTGTAGACGTGCCCGTCGCGTTCGTGGGTGATCGGAAGTGGTACGGCGTCGCGGTTATCGAGCACACCGATCACAACGCACCCGACGTCAGAGTCATGTTGAACGGCTGGCCCGAGACAGTCGTCTATGGGAGCGCGTCCGGCGTTTGGGAGGCCCAACTCAGCCCGTACCGCATCGTGGAGAAGGTCACGGTACCCGAAGGAGATTCCCTCACCATCGAGGCCGGCGTCGAGGTCTTGTTCGACGCCGACGTGCAGCTGGTGGTGCTGGGCAGGCTGACTGCCATCGGGTCACCTGAGGACAGAATCTGGTTTCGGGCCGGGAAGGAGACGCAATGGCGCGGAATCCGTGTTGGTGGAGACGATTCGAGCACCATACGGTACGCCCGGTTCACCGATGGGCGCGCTGAAGGCGATTACCCCATGAACTACGGTGGCGCCGTGTACGTCGGCGCCGCGCGGCTGGGGCTCGCGCGCTCGTGGTTCGGCGGCAACACGGCCGGACATGGTGGTGCACTCGCGGTTCATGCCGGAGCGGCTGTCACCGTAGACTCGTGCCGATTCGTCGGCAACGTGGATGGCACTCGCGTGTTCGATAGTGGCGGAGCGGCGTGGGTCGGCGATGCCCGCGCCCTCTTCCGGGGGTGCACGTTCGAGCGCAACGTCGGCACCGGGGGTGGCGCGCTGAGTGTGACTGGGTCAGCAGTGCGAGTGATTGGCTGCGTGATCGCGGACAACGTCAGCTATGGGGCGGGAGGCGGTTTGTCGGCATCGCTCCAAGCAGGCGACACGCTCGTGGTCGAGGACACGACCGTGGAAGGCAACGTTGCTCACGGCGACGGGGGCGGCGCGAGAATCCGAGGGGGTGGCCACACGACGCTCCGGAATTGCGCCATCGTCCGCAATCGGTGCGAAGATGGTTCGGGTGGAGGGCTGTATATCTTGTACGGCTGGGCGGACATTGTCAATTGTGTAGTTGCTGAGAACCGCGTGGACCGTCGTGGTGGCGGGATCAGCGCCTGGGGGCCGACCGGCGAGGTCAACGTAACCAACTGCAGTCTGTACGCCAACATCGCGGATGTCAACGCGAGCGGGGCCGAATGTCGCGATGGTGGCGTCCTCCACTTGTTGAACACCATAGTCTGGGGCCATCCTGGGTACGAGATAGTGACTGCCGTGACCGTGAAGTGGTACGAACTGAGGGGCGTCGTGACGGTGGACTACAGCGACGTCGAGCGAAACCGCATGTTCGGCATCGGCAACCTGGACACCGACCCACTTCTGGCCGATCCGGCTGAGGGCGAATACGCGCTTGGGCCCGGCTCACCGTGCGTGGACGCTGGCTCCCCATATATCGTCGACACGGACGGAACGCGCTCGGACATCGGGCACATGGGTGGGGGTGGTCCGGACCCGGCCATCCCGCGCATAGACTGCCGGCGATACATCGAGATTCCGGCAGGGCGGACAGGCGAGTTGGTAATACGAAACACGGGCTGGGAGGAGCTCGAACTGGTGGACGTCACGTTGTCCGAAGGCTTCTCGACGACATTCGCGTTTCCGCAGACGGTCGCCACGGGTGATAGCGTCGCCATCCCGATCCGGCATACGTCGTCCGGTTCATTGGAGCCTGGCGCGGCCGCCGTGGTTCATTCGGATGCCCATCGGACCGATTTGGTGGTGACGCTTCTGCCCATCCCGCCTAGTGCGGCCGCTTCGCAACCCCCCTCGTGTCGCTTCTCCCTCGCCCAGAACCACCCGAACCCGTTCAACCCGACGACGACGATTCGTTTCAGCGTGCCGGACGCTGGGCGCGTCCGGCTGGCGGTGTACAACGTCGCCGGCCAACTTGTGCGGACGCTTATCGACGAGTGGCTCAGCGTCGGAGAGCACGCTGCGATCTGGGACGGTCGCGACGAGCTTGGCCGCTCTGTTGCCAGCGGCGTGTATCTGTACCGACTCACTCGCAGCGCCGCGAGTCCGGACGAAGCCGGAGAGTTCGCGGACTCGTACACGAACTCGAGCGAAGCGAGAATCCTCCGGATGCTGCTGGTGAGGTGACGTCGCCGAGGCGAGCCACGGCGAGCAGTTGACTCTCGCACCCCGTACCGTCGCATTCCGAGCGATGAAAGCAGTCGCGGTGCACGCGTGCCACTGAGTGCCGCCGGGCGGATGTTTCACGGAGTGTACGGGCGAAGCGTGGACGATGCAGGCAAGACCAAGAGGCAGCTGGTCGACGAGCTTGCCGAGGCACGGCGCCGAATCGCGGAACTAGGGACGACCGGCAGCCGGCACGAGCAGGCCGCCGATCGGCTTCGTCAAGCAGAGGAGCAGCATCGCTCGACCCTCGACGCGATGGGCGACCCTACGCACGTGGTCGACAGAGACCTGCGAATCGTCATCGCCAATGCCGCGGCCAAGAGTCTTCTCGAAGGAGCGGAGCTTGCGCCTCCGGGACCCGGTCGGCATCTCTTCGACGTGTTTCCGTTCCTGTCGGAAGGCTCGCGTCCGAGGAGACCGCAGTCTACGAGACCGAGTCCTCAGCTCCGGATGGGAGCACGATCTACTACGAGTCCCGAGCGGTGCGGCGGGTCGTCGACGGCATTGCGCCGGCGCTGCGATGCCCCCCGATCAGTTCGCGAGCGTTAGAGCATTGGCGGAGAACAGGCTCGTGCCGAACGTCGAGATGGGCATCGTCAAGGATGATGGGAAGACGACGTGGATAACCGTCACCGCGGCGCCGATTCCGCTGCCGGCCGCTGGAGTCGTGGTTGCATACAACGACATTACCGACCGCAAGGAAGCGCAGGAACGCGTGCAGGCATCCGAGCGCCGGTACCGGATACTCGCCTCGTCGGCGCCGATCGGCATCTTTCAGAGCGACCGCGCGGGCGCCCGCGTGTACGCGAACGACCGGTGGCGCGAGATCCTCGGCGCGACGGATGATGACGTCCGCAACCCGGACTGGAACCCCACGTTCCACCCGGACGACGACGAAACCATGCGGTTGTGGCATGAGGCGGTCGGGGCTGGAACCGAGTTCCGGCGCGAGTACCGGATGGTGGTGCGCGACCGTGAAACAATATGGATCTCCGCCGGTGCATCCCCGATCCATGACGAATCCGGCACGTTTCTCGGGCACATCGGCACGATCGAGGACATCACCGACCGCAGACTGGCATCCTATGTGTTGGGGCGCAGGCTGGAGTTGGAGAAGGCCATCACCAGCGTGTCCTCCCGGTTCGTGGGCACCTTCGACATGGACACAGCGGTCGCCGAGTCGTTGGGCGAGATCGGACGGCTGACGCTGGTGAGCCGGTGCGACGTGTGTCTGCTGGAGCCGGACGGCAAGTACATGGTGAATCGTGACGAGTGGCTTGCAGACGATGCGCCCGTGCCGTCCGACGGTCGGAGCAGGCAGGCGACCGATGCTTTTCCATGGTGGATGGGCACACTTGGCGACGGGCGGGTGGTGCGAACCGACGACGTGGCTGCGATGCCGCCCGAGGCGTCGGCATCGACGGAGAGGCTGGCGTCGCGCGGCATGAGGGCCGCTCTGGCGTTGCCGCTCCGGGTGGGGAGCGGGTTGGGCGGCTTTCTGGGCCTGGAAGGCGGTCGCCAGTACTGCAACTGGGCCGAAGACGATATCGCGCAGCTTCAGGTGGTTGCAGAGATCATCGGCAACGCATTTCAGCGCCAGAATGCGGAGCGTGAGGTCCAACGCTACGCCGACGCCCAGGCCGTGCTGCTCCGCGAGGTCGACCACAGAGTGAAGAACAACCTCACCGCGATCATCGGCATGCTGTACGCCGAGCAAGACCGGGCAACAAGACAGGGCATCACAAACTACGGCCCCTTCATGAGCGAGCTTGTCGGTAGGGTGCGCGGGCTCTCGACGGTACACACGATGCTGTCGGCATCTGCGTGGCGCCCGTTGGACCTGCGTGAGCTTTGCATGCGAGTTGTCGATAGCGCGCTCAACAGCCTCTCCACTCTGGAAGGCATCGCAGTGTCGGTCGCTCCGTCGGACATCCGAGTCGGCAGCGGCCAGGCGCACCATCTGGCGCTGGTCCTCAATGAGCTTGCGACTAACTCGCTGAGGCACGGTCTGGGCACATCCGAGCGGGGCGGATTGACGTCGATATATCGCGCGAGGGCGACATGGCCTGCCTCGTCTACCGTGACAACGGATGCTGATTCCCCGACGCGGCGCTCCACGGAGACGAGGGTGCGACCGGTCGAGGGCTCGACATGCTGCGAGGCATCGTCGAGGGCAGCCTGGGAGGTCGCCTGGGCATCGAGAACGACGGTGGCGCAGTAACGACATTGAGGTTTGGCTACGGAACCGAGTCTCGAGGAGATATAGTGTGATACGCAAGGACCCAGTGCGCGTTCTCGTTGTTGAGGACGATTTCCTGGTAGGGCAGCTCATAGAGCGGATACTGAACGCGGGCAACTACGAACAGGTCGGGAGGGCTACGAACGGCCTGCACGTCCTGGAACTCGTCCAGGACACGCGGCCGGACGTGGTCTTCATGGATATCGAGATGCCTGGGATCGACGGCTTGGAGGCGACACGCAGGATCCAGGAGCTGTGTCCGGTGCCGGTAGTTGTGATGAGTGCTCACGACACTGCCGAGCTTGTAGACCGCGCCGCGTCGGTTGGTGCTGGAGCGTATCTGACCAAGCCTCCCGAATCGTCTCAGATAGAGCGTGCGGTGACCATCGCCGTGGCGCGATTCGACGACATGATGGGGAACCGCCGCTTGCGCGAGGAGGCCGAGGCCCGCAGTAGAGAGCTGCAGGAAGCGCTGGACCACGTCAAGACGCTGCAGGGCCTGATCCCGATCTGCTCTTCATGCAAGAAGGTCCGCGATGACGATGGCTATTGGCAAGAGGTCGAGGTGTACGTACGCGCCCACACGGATGCCGAGTTCACGCACGGGCTGTGTCCGAGTTGCATCGTCAAGTTCTACCCCCAGTACGCCGACAAAGCGGAAGATCGGTAGCGTGGCGCCTGACTGCTCCGCCTGACATAATCATGTTTATCCCCCCTGTCATAATCCTCTGTCCCTGAGTTCTCTACCGACCATCACGAACGACCTCAAACACCAGCACCTAGGAACGTGGCTCGCACTCGCGATCCATGCCGCGAAACAGCAGTCGCCTGGCTGGCTGAAATACAGCATCGACGAGTGTGTAGCGAAGGTGAAGCCACGGATTGGGAAAGCATCCTGGTGCAGGCACCTCACAGTGCTCCGAGAACGTGGGTGGCTCTCGATGCCCCGCCCCGGCCTTATCCTGCTCCACGGTGCTGGCCCCGGACCCTCTCCCGAGGAGGCAGCCATGTACGACCTGCCCGGCGAGCTCCTCGCCGAAACCGTCTTTCTGCCGTGCACCACGTGCGGCCGATCGGAAACCGCGCGACCAGGTGCGAACCCCGACAACCGAGTCGTGCTCCGCTACGTCTACCACAGCATCCAGGACGCTCCCAAAGTCGAGACCGACCCGTACTGCACGCACTGCCTCGATCCCGACACGAAGCACCGAATCCTCTCCGGACTTCGGAAGAAAGGCCGGACCGCCGAACGCGCTCAGCACGGCCACACCGGCACGAAACAACGCAAGCACGAACACCGAGGCCGGAACGACCTACCCCACACCCCCGCCAACGCCGCCGCCGACGCAGAGGCGACGCGACACATCCTCGAACAGCGAGGCCTTGCCGTAGATCGGTCCGCCGACGGACCGGACCACGCCCAAACCCTGTTCGACATGCCCGACGACCGCGACCGCGAACGGAAGGCAGACCAATCTCTCAACGCCGACGGATCGCGCAAGCGGCCGTCGAAACCCCGAAAGCGAGGTACCAAGTGACTGAACGAACGAACCCCCTCTGCCAGTCTGCAGCCTGCAAGACGCCAACCGCCGAGCTCCAGAACTGGTCTCTCGTTCGCTCGAGCTGGACGCCGGAACCGATCCTGATGTGCCCCGACTGCACAATCGGCATCGCGCACCTGCAACACATGGTCGACACCGGCCATGTCAAGATCGACCAGCGGACGGGGACCGTCGACTTAACGCCTTCCGGCTCCTCAGAAGCCGTGCAGCACTCCGAAGACCCAACCGTCCACCCCAACCCCTATTGCGTCATCATCGAAGCTCTGGACGTGCTCACGGCCATCGCCGAAGTAGACCACATGCCCGCCGCCGGTCTAGTCTGGATCGAGCGCGCAACCCGATGCCTCAACAACGACCCCGAGTTGCTCGGCCTCATGAGCGACGCCGAGTGCCGAGAACAAGCCACCTGGGCCGCGCAACTCGTCAAAGACGCCGTCCAACTCTTCACCGGCACCCCCGATACAACGCACCTCACCACGGCTGAACGCGAGTGGATCGCCCGCGCACACCTTCTTTACCCGGAGTTGAAGCCATGCCCCGACGAAACCGATGTCGAAACGTCCACGCCCGACACTTCCGCCGCCGACTCCTCGCCCGCCGAGCGGTCCACCGGCGGACCGAACGAACCCGAGCCGATCGGAGACCACGATGAACCGCCGATTTCCCCGCAAGCCGCCTGAGTGGACGTGCTGGCGATGCCGCGAACGCCACTACATCCTGAGATTGCGTCGCCAAGCCATCTCCCACCGATGCCGTTTCTGCGGCGCTCTCACTCTCCGACTGACCCCGACCAGGTCATGTCTGAACTGAACAAGCCCGGACATCGTGGCACGATAGATCTGTCAATCCACGCAATCGTGCCACGATTACGATCGGAATCCTCGTGGCGATCCGTCGCGCCCTCCCAGGCGCGCTGTCTCACACGGGCGCGGTCGCTAGACCTCGCGTCGCTCGTGCATAAGCGACCGTTATCAGCCGCCGCCACAGACACAAAATCGGACTGCGGCGGCATGATAACTCAAGGGCTTATGTACACCTGAAAGGTGCCAGATGCCCGCCAGATCGAGCTCTGGGCTGCGTCGCTGGCTGCTACTGCAGCCCAGGCGCCGCCCATCAAGCTCGAAGGCTCCACTCAGTGACACGTATGTGCCGAATTCAGGTTGACGGAAGCGTGGCTATCGTTGAGACCCCCCCCAGCGTACGCGCCAGGCCCCATGGGATCGTGGCGAGCGTCTCAGTCAGTGACACTTCCGCGTCCCTCCCTTCCCGTGGCCGGCATGGGAACCGTCCCCTGAAACGCTCGTCCTCGCTGCCCATCTCCCGTGGCGCATGCTGCAATCGGGCCCTGCGGAGGCCGCCGAGCTCTTCAGTAGGGTGCAGGCTATCCATCGCCCTCCGGCTCGTCCTGCGGGCTCCTGGCGGCCAGCGCGGCCTGGAGATCGGTCAGTTCCTCCACGACGTCGGGCAGCATGTCCTCGTCGAACGTCACTCCTTCGTTCGTCGGGATCAGCTCGTTCGGCGTATCGCCGGCAACGAAGACGCGCACATCGATCGCGAGTCGGCCCTCAACGCTGATCGGCTGAATGCACAGTGCTCGGGCGGGAGTCCTCACTATGTCTACCATGGTTTCTCCTTCCGGCGGCTTGGCCGCCCGCAACGTTGACCTGATCCGCGCGTGCGTGGGCCCGTACGATCCGGCCCGCCTACGCGTCAGGGGCGTCTGCCTCCTTGTAGGTGGGCCTCGCCCGCCGCCGGTTCGACTCCGCGACGCGCCGACGGCCCTCTTCCGTGCGCGGCCCCGTCGACAGACCGCCGTGCATTCGGCATCGACCGTTGCGCGGCCTGTAGAGGACGTCGTCCCACACGACCCTGGCTCGGCACGGCGCACCGGCCCTGGTCTTCGCGCCGCACCGCGGGCGGTCCTGCTTGAGCGTCCTTGCGCGCGGCCTCACGGAGCCGATGGCGTCGGGATGCGATGTCAGAACCGTTGCCATGTTCCCTACCCCATGTCGCGCGCGCAAGAGCCCGGAAAAGCCAGCCTTTGCAGTGCATTCCGACGGTCTAGTAGCCACCGCGGACGAACCGCCCCGGCACCTGAGAGGTTGCCCCGCCTTATGCCCCGCCGCAGATCGCCATGCGGGGCGCTGTAACTGGTTGCTCACCAACCTGATCGACCGATGTGCCCCGGTTGCCCCGCTTTCGTGCACGTAGCACACACACTCACACATGTGTCACCCCATCTCCATGGCAGGTCTCTACTACCTACTACTCTACTACTACAGAATCGGGGCAAGCGGGGCAGTATGACGTAGTCTACTGAGCGACAGTGATTTGCCGCGCCCCGCCTTCGAGAATGCCACCGGGGCAGGCGGGGCATCCGATCTGCTAACCGGTTCACCAGAAGCGTCTTAGGCCCTCTGCAATACCGGGGCACTGGCTCTCTAGTCTTCATCGAAGAACCTCGCACGCTCCACCCAGACGACCCGAAGCCGCTTGAGCCCGCACTGGTGCTTCTTCGTGAGGTGCCCCTCGTCGTGATCGGCGATGAGCCCCTCGGACTTCATGCACTTGAAGACTCGGTCCTTGCTGAACTCCAGATTCGTGCCCAGATCCCTGGCGACCCTTCGGGCGACACTGTAGGCGACCTTACGATCCAAGTAGACGTAGTCAGCGTCCATCCAGCCGATGAGCGGCGCTCGCTCATCGCGCGAATCGCCTTGGTCACCTCGTAGTACGTTGACCCTGCCTGAACTCGGCGCGAGACGGCCTCTGCGGGTGTCCACAGCTGTCCGCAGCAGGTCAAGGAATCGTTCCCCCATGTTCTCCGTGCGCTGGCTGGTGCCCTGCTCCAGACCTGCTGCCACCAGGTGCGGCTTCGCCTGCTCGACGTACGAGCTGTCGGCGCCGAGAATGAGGTCGAGCACGTGGAATCCCAGCAGCAGACTGGCGATCATGTCCGGCGTCCTGTCGTGAGGGAACTCCGTCTGGGTTCGGAGCTCTTCTCGGAACTCATCCTGCGTGCCACGCAGTTCGGTCTCCAGGTACCAGAACAGTTCCGCTGTCTCCCTGATGTACCATGCCATGACACGGCTCAGAAGCGCACCGGAGTTCTGGAGCTTGGTCAGTACGCCCAGGTCTACCATGCCCTTGTCCACCTCCAGCGCCAGCATACGCGCTCTCAGGCTCCCACCGCCGGGGAGTTCCTCCCCGGTTGCCACGATCAGCCCGCGCGGCCGGTAGCTTCTGCCGGGTGAACCGTCGGATCGAAGGCGCTGTCTGCCCGCCAGGTTGCCTTGCGCGCGCAGGAGGCTCTCAGCTTTGCCGTGGTCGCGCGAGATGTCGTATTCGCTGCCCGCAGGTCTGAAGTCGTCCACGACCAGTATCGCGTCCTTGGCGATGAACGCCTGGCGCTCTAGTGCGTTGCCAGTGCTCGACCAATTCCCGGGCAGGTTTCGGGCGTTGAAGAACTGGCCGAAGAACTGCTGTGTCGCGGCGGCAAGCTCCGTCTTCTGAGCGCCCGAGATCCCAACGAGGAACAGCGAGAAGTCCACGGCGACGAGCCCTGCGAGGGGCGCCCGGAGCGCCGCCCCGAGAAGCGCCCAGGCGATGGCAGGACTCCTGGGTGTGAGTGATAGGAAGAGGTCGAT
>CAZSJP010000033.1:0-14506 GCA_964606675.1 uncultured bacterium | reverse complement strand
CGTTGCCGATGCGGACCAGGACCGGGAAGAACGTGATGCTTTGCTGCTCGACGGCTTCCGGTTCGACCTTCAGGATGTTCCCCTCGAACTTCCTGCCGGGCACCGCGTCGACTTCGACCGTCGCTCGCTGGCCGGCGCGCACCTTGCCGAGGTCCGTTTCGTCCACCAACGCGCGGACCTGCACCCGCGTGAGGTCTGCCATCTTGAGCAGCGTCGTGCCACCGCCGACCTCGCGGGTGGCCGAGACGATGATCTGGCCCTCTTCGACGGACTTCGAGATGACCGTGCCCGCCGAAGGCGCGCGCACAACGGTGTCATTCACTCGCTCGCGAGCCAGTTGCAGGCTCGTCTCCGCTTTCATCAAGTTCGCTCTGGTCGTCGTGTACTCCAGCACGGCCTGATCGTGCGCGTCGGCACTCACCATGCCGGCGTCGAGAAGCGTGTCCGATCTGGCACGTTTGCGCGTGGCGATGGCGAATCGCGCCCGTGCCACGTCCAAATCCGCCTCGATCTGCCTCAGATCGGCCGCAACGTCCGTCGTGTCGACCTGCACGAGCAACGCTCGCCTTGGCACCACGTCGCCCGTCTCGACCGGCATCCGCGTTATCTCGCCAGAGGCCTTGGACTTGATCTCGATGACGCGTATAGGCTCTACGACACCCGTTGCGGACACTTGCACGACGACGTCGCGTCGTTCCACGCTTACAACATCGAGCGCATATTCGACCTGCGCGTCGGTGTCTTTGCTGCACCCCGCCATCGCCACGGCGGCAGCGACCAATAGGGAAAGCAATGCTCTCACCGTGCGGCCGGACTCAGCCATCGGGCGCCTCCGCACTGCTGCTGTCGGATTCGATGAGACCGTCCCGCATGACGACGTGGCGCCGTGCATGCCTCGCTATCTCCCGCTCGTGCGTCACGAGGATGATCGTCTGACCTTCGGCGGACAACAGATCGAAGAGTTTCATTATCTCACTGCCGGTCGTCGTGTCCAGATTCCCGGTCGGCTCGTCGGCAAGGAGAATGCTCGGCCCCACTACCAGCGCACGCGCGATGGCCACGCGCTGGCGTTCGCCACCGGAGAGTTCGTTCGGCTTGTGCTGCATTCGGTCGCCAAGGCCGGCCCGTTCGAGCGCTTCTTCGGCGCGCCGCCGCCTTTCCGACGATCGGATGTTGCCGTATATCAGCGGCATCTCGACGTTGTGCAGCGCGGTCGCACGAGAGAGCAAGTTGAACGTCTGGAAGACGAACCCGATCTGCCGGTTCCGCACCCGAGCCAGTTCGGCGTCGGCCATCGCGCTCACGTCGCGACCGTCCAGCCGGTACGTGCCTTCGGTGGGAGTGTCGAGGCAGCCCATGAGATGCATAAGCGTGGACTTGCCCGACCCCGACTGCCCCGTAAGCGCGACGTACTCGCCTTTGTCTACCTCGATATCGATGCCGCGCAGGGCCTCGACCTCAACCGATCCTAACTGATATCGCTTAGTCAGGTTGCGCGTCTCGATAAGCATCTGGCGTCCCCATCGTTGCGCGGGGTGTAGGCACCCCGCTGCGAGTAGAACGGCCGGGGTGGGGCCTTTCGTATGTGTGGCGCGAGCCGCCGGCGCGGCGCTACCGCGACACGTCGACCACGCGCCTGGTTCGCTCGGATTCGTACGCCGCATCGAGGATGTGCAGAATGGCGGCGATGTCCTTGGCGTCGATGGGTGGAGCGCACTCGCCAAGGCACGCGGCGAGGAAGGTATTGATGTACTCCAAGCCCCAACCGGCGCCGTAGATGTTCGGCAGCGCCTGGTGGGCGTATTCGAGGTTGCGGTGTGGCGCGCCGGCGAAATCGGGGTGTGTCGAGTACAGTTCGAGCGGCACGCTGTCGTCCTCACCTGGCTGAAGCTTGATCCAGCCGCGCTCGCCCCACAGTGCCATCAGCGACTGCTTGCTGCCCGAGCGCCGGTTGCCGTCCAGGAAATACCCGAACATGGTCGACCCGACGGCTCCGCTGTCGAGGGTCATCGCCAGCGATGAGGCGTCCTCCACCTTCAGCCCATCGTAACCCACGCGTCCGTTCTGAGCGGCAACGGTCGTCACGTCGCTGCCCGTCACGTAGCGCAGCACGTCGAGGTAGTGACAACCGAGCCAGACGAGGTATCCGCCGCCGGCTGTGTCCCGATCGAACAGCCAGCTTCCCTCGGGGTCTCGCATGCGCGCCGCAGTCGCGATGCTCTGGACGTAGAAGCCATACAGCTTACCGATAGCGCCCATCTCGATGAACCGGCGTGCGTCGCGAACGCTTGGGCGGAACCTGTTGAGGTACGCCATCCCGACGTGAAGGCCATTCGACGTTGCCAGGTCGACAACAGGTTGCCACGCGTCTGCCGTGAGCGCTCCGGTCTTCTCCGAAAAGACGTGATAGCCCTTCCCCAGCGCAGCCAGGATCACGCCGGTCGCCACTTTGTTGTCCAGCGACACCAGCACGAACGTGTACGGCCCGTCATCGAGGCACGCCGATACGTCGGTCGACGTTCCGCCCAACTTGTCACCGAGGGCCTCGCGAGCCGAATCGAACAGCGCGCCGCCGTCGAGGTCGCAGACATGGACGCGCTCCACGCGTTCCATCGCTGGCAACGTCTGGACGTACGCTCGCGTGTGTGGCCCGCTCGCGGCGGCGATCAGAGCTACGGATACTGGTGGCATGATGTCTCTCCTCGTTGTGGCGTTCGGGTGCCAGGCCGTATTCAGCCAATTCCAAGGGCGTCCATCAGGTTCTCAAATATTTGTCTCGACTGAGCCTTGACCGAATCTGCCGCCGCGTGCGCCTGGGCGATCATCCGCGGGCCGGCGCCCGGCGGCAGCTCGCGTTCGGCTTCCCGGCGGTACTCGGTCACCCACTCGGCGATGTTGTCCGGTGTCGTCTCGACATGGAACTGCAAGCCGTACGCGTTGCTTCCGACGCGGAACGCCTGATTCGCGCACAGCGTCGACGTTGCCAACAGAGCCGCGTGATCGGGCAGGTCGAACGTGTCGCCATGCCACTGGAAGACGGGCAGCAGAGACGGGCATCCGGCGAACAGAGCATCGCTCCGCCCATCGTCCGTCAGGGTCACCGCCGAGAAGCCGATCTCCTTGACCGGGTTAGGCTTCACGGTTGCCCCCATCGCTCGAGCGATGAGCTGCGCGCCCAGGCACATGCCGATCACCGGCTGGCCTGCGTCCACTGAGGCCCTGATCGCCGCTTTCTCTCCGGTCAGCCACGGGTGCTTCGCGTCCTCGTCGACGTTCATCGGCCCGCCGAGCACGAGCACGGCGTCGTACGCCGCGAGATCGGGCAGAGCTTCGCCCTCGGCCAGCCGAACTCTGTCTACCGTTGCGCTTCGTTCGTCCAGGAACTCGCCCCACCATCCGGGGCCTTCGCATTCGATGTGGGTCAGCGCGACTATGTGAGTCATCGGTTGGGACTGCCTCTCCCGGCGTGGTCTCAGCGCAGCTATGGCTCAGGTTCGGTCTCGGGCAGCCTGCCCACCGGCCCGACGTACAATACGAACTCGTCCGTGCCGTCGACGCCGACAAACTCGTCGATGGCGTCCTGGTCGTATGCCCCGACCGCGCAAGTGCCGCAGCCTATCGACTCGGCCGCAAGGTACAGGTTCTGGCAGACGTGCCCCGCATCCAGAGCGATGATCTTGTGCGATCCTCGGACGTATCGCCACTCCATCCGGTACGGTACGACTGTCCAGATGAACGTCACGGCGGACTGCTCGACGAACTTCTGGCCGAGGCATGCCTCCCGCGCTCTCGGGGCATAGCCGTCGCCCGTGGCGATGGCGCAGAGTTTGTGCTCCAGCGCCAGATACCGGTAGAGGCCCTCGTCGAGCCCGTCGACTCTGTGGACGGAGAGATACGTCTCGAACGCGTGGCGTGCCCCAGCCGACGGGACCGTGCGCAGCGTGGCTCTGCCGCTTCTGCCGATGGTGTCCTGAACGCCCTGGGTCGCCCAGAGGAGGAACGACAGCTCCTTGAGGTCGATCGACTCGTCGGTGAATGCTCGTCGGCTTCGCCGGCGCCCGATGACTTCCGCCAGCGGCATCGCGCCCAGATCGAGATCGTCCGGCGGCACGAGATCGATGAGCTTCGCGTCGGGCGGGTACGGCTTCTGGAGCGGCGGTTGAGGAAGCCCCTTGCTCTGATCGGTCTCGACCGGCGGAGTGCCGTCCCACTGGTGCTGTCTCAGTAGCTGTGCCTGGCTTTCCATGACATCCCCCACACTCTCTGACTGGCCGACTCACCGCATCGCGCGCTTGACCGCAGCGACGATGTCCTCTTCCTGCGGGATTGCCGCCGTCTCCAGCGTCCTGCTCGATGGCACGGGAACGTCACCGCCGGCCACCCGCTCGATGGGCGCGTCGAGTTCGTCGAAGGCGATCTCGGCAACGGTGGACGCTATCTCGGCGCCCACGCCACCGGTGCGTGTCCCCTCTTCGACGACGACAAGGCGGTTGGTCTTGGCGACCGACTCGACGACGGCATTTGTGTCCCACGGCGCGATGGTTCGCAGGTCGATCACTTCGCAGTCGATGCCCTCGGTCTCAAGCGCGCTCGCCGCCGCAAGCGATCTCGTCGCCATGCGAGAGTAGCTGACTATCGTCGCGTCGGACCCGGGACGCGTAACACGCGCCACGCCGAATGGAATCGTGAAGTCCTCTTCCGGGCACTCGCCGGTGTCGGTGTAGATGGCTTTGTGCTCGATGAATGCCACCGGGTTGTCGTCGCGTATGGCCGATAGCAGCAGGCCCTTCGAGTCGTACGCTGTCGACGGCATAGCGACCCGCAGCCCTGGGCAGTGGATCAGCCACGCCTCGAGGCTGTTGGAGTGCTGCGAGCCGAGCGTGCGGCCCGCCCCGCCCTGGCTGCGAATCACGAGCGGTATCTCTACCTTGCCGCCGAACATGTAGCGTAGCTTCGCGGCCTGGTTGTAGATCTGATCCATGGCGATGCCGATGAAATCGACGTACATCAGCTCGACCACCGGGCGCATGCCGGTCATGGCCGCGCCGATGCCCGCGCCGACGATGGCCGCCTCGCTGATGGCCGTATCGCGGATGCGCGCCTCACCGAACTCTTCGAGCAAGCCCTGCGTCACGCCGTATGCGCCGCCGTAGATCGCGACGTCCTCGCCCATGCAGAAGACAGATTTATCCCTGCGCATCTCTTGCGCGAGCGCCTCGTTCAGCGCCTCGCGGATCGTCAGTTCGCGTGTTTCAGTGGTAGTGGTCATATCGTCCTTGCGCGTTTGGTCGGTTGCGTTGCGTCTAGTCTACATACAGCGCGTCGTACAGCTCCGACGGGTCGGCGTCGGGGCTGTCGACAGCGAACTGGGCTGCGTCGGCGATCACGGCTTCGACATCGGCCCGAATCGCCGCGACGGCGTCGGCGTCGAGCAAGCCGTTCTCCTGCGCGCATGCCTCGAAGGTGTCGATCGGGTCGCGGTCGCGCCATTGACGTTCCTCGTCGCGCGTCCGGTATGCCCGCGGATCGGACCGCGAATGCCCGCCGTAGCGGTACGTCTTGCACTCGATGAAAGTCGGCCCTGCACCGCTCCGAGCTAGCTCGGCGTGGTGCTTCACGGCTTCGTAGACCGCCACGGCGTCTTGCCCATCGACGATCGCCTTGCGCATTCCGTAACCGTCGGCTCGCGTCGCCACGTCCTCAAGTCCGGTGGCGCGGTCCACGCTCACCGACATGCCATAGAGGTTGTTCTCGCAGATGAACAACACCGGCAGACCCCATGCTTGCGCCATGTTGAACGACTCGTGCGAGATGCCCGTGCTGACGGCTCCGTCCCCGAAGAAGCACGCCGTCACCTGGCCCGAGCCGCGCATCTGCGCCGAGAGGCCCGCTCCGCAGGCGATACCCATCGATCCGCCGACGATGCCGTTCGCACCAAGGTTGCCCGTGTTCATGTCGGCCAGGTGCAGGCTCCCGCCTCGGCCGCGGCAGACGCCGGTCGCTCTGCCGAGTATCTCCGCCATCAGAAGCTTCGGCTCGCCGCCCTTGGCCAGGCCGTGCCCGTGCCCGCGATGGGTGCTGGTGATGTAGTCGTCGGCCTTCAGCGCGGCGCAGACACCCGTCGCCACGGCCTCCTGCCCGATATAGATGTGCGACCCGCCCTTGATGACGCCCGTTGCGAGGAACTCCAGCATCTTCTCCTCGAATAGGCGGATCGTCAGGAGCATCCGCAGCATCGATTCGGCTTGCGATGCGTCTATCGGCGGTGATTTGGTGCTATCGACCACATGTATCTCCTTGGGCTGGCATGGCTTGCACTATCGTGTACCTGCCTCTCCCTTCGAATATGATAACCCCGGCATCCCTCAGGACCTGCAACTGTTGTCGGATCTTCGGTCGCACGTTCTGGTTTCCGGGATGCAGAGCGTACAGTTCCTCTTCGAATCCATACATCTCGCTGAGTACGAACTCACTCTTCCCAAGTGTTCGCAAGCACCGGAGCACGTCGGCGGTCCACCCACGCGACTCAGCACGCTGATGTGACAGCCAGTGGTATTTCGACCACGCTGAGCGCACCTTCGCAGGGGATATCGTCGCGCATTCCGCGATGGCGGCGACTCGGCCATCTGTCGGCACGTTTCGCAGCAGGATGTTGCATCCCACCCATCCTGCACGGCGCGCGCCAGGCGAGAGCGGCGGACACCGTTCTATGGCGGAGGGAGTTATGAACTGAGACGGCACCAGCAGAAGGTCAGTCACGCTCCATGTGTCGGACGAATAGCTCAGAAACGCGAAATGCGGGCTGCGATTGGCGAGTACCCGCTCAATCATTGGCTCGTATGCAGCGTCGCGCACCTTGCTTGACAGTCGACCGTGCTTGCTTTTGAGCTGGAACTCGGCGCCGCACGAATCGCAGGAGAAGTCGACCACCTTCGTGTTCTCCGGTGACCGCGCCAGCGTCTCACTCGGGCACGCCGGGCAGTACATGTTCCCCTCGAACCATCCTTCAGTGAGCCGGCGCGCTCTCTGAGACGGGCTGCGATACCCCGATGCAAGACTCATGTCGAATGAGGTTGATATCACAAGACTGGTACCGATCCGTGGCTCATGGGTGTTTGGCCTACAACGCTGCGCACCACCGAGGCGCCCTACTTCGCCAGCTTCTCGTATCCCAGGTTGACCATCACCTGCGTCAGCTCCGGCTGCAGTTGCTCGACGATGTACGAGTCGCGCCCGCTGGCCGCATTCACGTGCAGCCCGTCCTTCGGGTCGGCCGCCACGCGGCGGTCGGCGTCGTCGACCCACTGCTTCATCGCCTGCCCTTGCTTCGTCGAGAGGCCCGTGTAGTAGCGGAAGATCGCCATGCCGTGCAGCTTCTCGTGCAAGTCGGCGTTGGACTCGCTCGACGGGTCGAGGCAACTCGATCCATGCAAGCTGAAGATCGTACCGCCGACGCTGTCGTATTGTGGCATCGCCACCACTCGCTCGTGCAGGTTCTTGGCGACGTCCTCGCGGTATAGCTTGTCCGGTCCTTCGGGGTTGCGCGCCCGGTGCTCGGTGCCGATGGACGGCGCGAAGAAGTCGGCGCCGGATATCTGGAGGAACCGCTCCATCTCGTCTGGTCGGGAGAGAGTCTCGTCGGCGTCGGGAAGACTTCCTTCGGCGGGCGCTTCGGGCAGGATGTCGCACGCCGACTCGATGCGGACCAGATCGTCGAACCGTTCGCGGTACGACGCAACTGCCTCGCCTATGACGGTCACCGCTCGCTCCCGGTCTGCCTTCAGCTCGGCGTTCCCTTTGAGCAGCGCGGTGACGTCGTACATCACCAGGCCCACGTGTTCGAGCACCTCGCGGTCTTCCAGAAGAACCTTGTCGGTCTCGGGCTGACCGTGATCGACGGCGAACACGGCGCACACGTTCGGGAAGAACGACGTGCCGTCGAAGCAGTCCATGTCGTGGTTGGCGACATGGTACCCGAGCCTGATGAACCCGTCCAGTTCGGCTTGCGAGTACCGCTCGGTCAGCGTGGTGCCGATGTCTTGGTAGGCGCCGCCACGACCCGCTACGTTGCCTCTATCGGGATACGCTAACGTCACCGACGGCATGATGGGCACGCGCTCGATGCCGAATCGGTCGGCGATGGTCTGCGCGGCCTGTATCTCGGCCAGAAGCTCGGTGAAGCTCTCGAAGTTGGGTGCCAGTATGGGAATGCCTGCCTCGCGTGCCTCGGCGAACAGGTCGTCTACGGCGTTGACGTCGGTGATCTTCTTCATGTCTGCTCCAGTCGGCGTTGCCACCCGATCCCGATGCCGGTCGAACATCGACGGGCGTAAGCGGCCCGCACGTTGTTGGTAGCTGTCGGAGTTCGAGCGCAGCCGGGTGCCAGGCGGCGAGGGTGCGGTCGGCCCTGTCCGAGCGCGCGGTAGTCAGATCGAATAATATAGGCAAGCGTCGCGGCGGGACGAATGCTCAGTGCATCACCGATCCGCCGGCCACGTTGTAGCTCTGCCCCGTAACGTACGCCGCATCCTCGGATGCGAGAAACGCGGCAACCGCCGCCACGTCTTCGGTGGTGGCAGCGCGTTTCATCGGTATCTTGCCGATGAGGTAGTCCGTTACCTCTTCCGGCTTCATGTTCCGCTTCCGGGCGTAGTCGCCGACTTGCTCCGCTCCCCACATCTGGGTCATCACGATACCGGGGCAGATTGCGTTGACCGTAATGCAGTCTTCGGCAAGCTCTTGCGCCAGCGCCTGCGTCAGGCCTATCACGCCGAACTTCGACGAGCAGTACGCCGTGTACCACGTGTTGCCCGTCTTGCCCGACTGAGACGACAGGTTCACGATACGACCCCACCCGGCGCGCTTCATCTGCGGGGCAATCGCCCGGCTCGTGAAGAACGGCCCGCGCAGGTTCACGTTGAGAGTGAAGTCCCAGATCTCGTCGGTAGTCTTCTCGATCGGAGCGATCTTCGAGACGCCCGCTGAGTTCACCAGTATGTCGATGGTCGGCCATCGCTCGTTGATCTCGGCCACCGCGGATTCGACCGAGCCAGATGACGTAACGTCGCAGCCAAAGCCCGCAGCGCGCTCGCCGTCGATCTCGGCTGCGGCTGCAATCGCACCATCGGCATCGATGTCGAGGATCGCTACCTGCGCGCCCTCTGCTGCGTAACGCTCGGCAATGCCCCGCCCTATACCCCTGGCGCCGCCAGTGATCGCGGCGACGCGTCCGTTCAGTGTGCCCACTGGTGTCTCCGTGTTGCGTGGTCCGGCGCCGGGGTCAGCCCTCTTGCGGCTCGATGACGACCTTCAGCCCGGAGCGATCCATCATTATCTGCATGCCGTCGAAGAACTTGGAGAGCGGGAACCTGTGCGTGACGATCTTCCGCCAGTTCACCCTGTCGGCTGCGAGCAACTTCACCGCGGTCTCGACGTGGCGCGCCGTCGAGTCCGACCCGCCCGTGATGCTCACCTCGCCATAGTGCACGAGTCGGCTGTTGATCGAGATCATAGGCGCGCCGGCGCTCATACCGGCGAACAAGTTCACCATGCCGCCCTTCCGCGCCATCTCGAGGCCCGATTCCTGAGCCCCGGTGTCCGGTGCGGTCACCATCACGACGTCGGCGCCTCTCCCGTCGGTGAGTTCCTTCACTCTCTCGACCGGGTCGTCGTTCGCGGCGTCGATCACTTCATCCACGTCGAGTTCGGCGATCAGCTTCTGCCGCGTGCCGGACCGTTGGCTGACGATGATGCGCGTCGCGCCGTTGGCCTTCGCAAGCTCGGCGTTGAGCGCGCCGAGTGGGCCTCCGCCGACGACGACGACAGTCTGCCCCGCGCCGACTCCGGCCAACTGCTGCGCATTGACGGCGCACGAGAGCGGCTCGGCGAGGCTGGCGCCCTCATCTTCGAGCTCGGGGGGAACCTTCACCGTGTTCCCTGCGCGTATGCCCTCCCACGGTATCCCGATGTAAGGCGCGAATGCGCCGGGGAACGCGCGGCTGATAGGCATCACATTCGGACACAAGTTCGTCTTGCCGGCCCAGCACGCCTCGCATGCCATGCACGAGAGCGTAGTAGCCATCGTGACCCGGTCGCCGACCGACCAGCCGTCGCCGTACGCGGCGGCTTTCGGACCCGCCTCGATTACCTCTCCGACAAGCTCGTGTCCGACGATCTGCGGTGGCTTCACACGCGCGTCCGGCGCCTTGAACATCTTCACGTCCGAGCCGCAGATCGCACATCCGTCGACCCTCACCAGCAGCCCGTCCGGAGCGCAGGTCGGGTCGGGCATCTCCTGAAGAGAGAGCTTGTCATCGGAGCCATACACGACCGCCTGCATGACGATCCTCCTTGTGAGTCAGACTACGGCTAGTGACGGCCGGAGGGCAGGCGTCTACTCAGGCGCCTGCCCTCCGGCATAGTTGAAGGACTTTGGTTGCGCTTGGCACGTCTACTCGTCGGCCGGGGTCTCCGCCGGTGCCTCTTCGGCCGCGCCGGCTTCCGGCTCAGCAGGAGCTTCCTCCGCCGGTTCGGCTTCGGGTTCGGCGTCGGGCTGTGCCGCCTCGTCGCCGGGGGCCTCGGCATCATCTCCGGCGCTCTCCGCGGCAGCCGGGTCCGAAGCAGCTTCCTCATCGCCGGCGGTCGGTTCGGTTGCCTCCGGCATGTCCGCTGCCGGTTCCGGCTCGGCCGTGGCATCGGCTTCATCCGGCATCTCCGGCACTTCCGGCATGTCCGCTGGCATCTCCGGGACCTCGGGAATGTCGGGGACGTCGAGCACTTCCGGCTGCATCACGGGCGCAACCGGAGGAGGTATCGGCCCGCCTGACGGGGGCCGGGTTCTCTGGCCCAACGGGGTCGACGGACGGAGAAAGTCCCGGGCGGTAAGCATGACGATCTGACGGGTGCTGACGGTAACGGCCCCCGTCTCCGAGGTGATCTCGACCGGGATTCCGCCTTCGCCCACCGTCCCTCGCACACCATAGAGGCTCTGCTCTGCGTCTTGCAGCGTAAGCCCCTGCGCCGTGACCAGGCCTCCGGCCGTTGTCACGCTAAGTTCGCAGCTTAGTTGGCGCGGAAGCTGCAGCTTCACCCCGCCGCCCGTTGTGGCGATGCGAATCGCCTGGAGCGCTCCGGAGATTCTCGCGCGGACATTGCCGCCGGCCGTGGTGATCTCGACAGGGCCCGAGGTAGAGTCCACCGCGACGTCGCCGTCGCCCGTCTTCGCAGTGACGTTGCCGATGTTCGTCATCACCGCGCTGCCGTCGCCGGTCTTGGCGTCGGCCTCACGCACGGCGCGGATCTGAACGTTGCCCACTGCCGACTGCGCCTCCACGCGGAAGTTGCCCGGTACGTACACTACGAACTCGACCTCGTACGTGTTGTCCCATGCGGCGCCGTGCTCGGGGCGGATCCGCAGCAGGTCGCCCTGCGGCCTGACGGCTATGGTCAGCCCTGCCATCGCTTCGCGCGCCTTGCCCGGCGTGGTACCCCATACTCTCTTGTTGGCAGTGACGCTGATGCTCGTGGCCCCTGGAACGCCGGTCACGATTATGTTGCCGTCCTGATTGGTGACGTTGACCCTGGTATAGAACCCCACGGGCACCGTCTTCTGAAACGTTTCCTTCGTACTGAGTGCGATCTTGCCCATCGGATACGATGTACCCGCCGAGACGAAGATCAGCAGGGCGATGGTTGAGACAATCCGTGCGAACAGCGCGGTGGTGGCAACAAGCTTATTCCGAGACATCGTCGACCCCTCAATGTTTCTGACGGAACTCTCCCAGTCGTCTTTCGACACGCCCCCCCGCACACCCTCTCAAGATACGGCCGTTTCTCGTGCGGGGTCACGGCCCGCGCGCAGGAATCACCGGCATTATGATCGCCGACGGGTGCGCAGCGTCATGGTAGATCGTGTTGGCCGCCACGATCCCCACAGTGTCCGACGCTGACGACTCCCACGTGTTCAGGTTCGGGCGGAACCGCGGCGAGTTGCTGCTGGAGACGTCGACCCTGATACGATGTCCGGCGTCGAATACGACTGCCGTGTCCCAGAGATCGACGTCCAGTTCCACGGCCTCGCCCGGCGGCAGGCGTTCGGCCACCTCCAGCGAGTTTCTGTAGCGACCGCGAACCGCGCCATCCAGCAACAGCATGGATCGACCGTCGGGATAGACGTCGCACAGCCTGGCCATGAAGTCGGTGTCCGGTGCCGACGACGACGCCCAAAGCCTGACCACGACGTTTCCGGCGACCGCGACAGGTTCTTCGAGCGGCGGGGTCGTGTAGGTCAACACATCGGGTCGCGACTCGATCCCACGCTGGTCGTGGGGGCCTCTCAGACCGAACAGATTCAGCCCGCCCTTCGTCGGGGCCGGGTCTCGCGGGTCGTAGTCGTAGCCGGCGGACGAGGATTCAGCGTCGGGCGGCTCCAGCGCAAGTCCGCCGCCGGGTTGGAGATAGTATGAGACCGGCTCCACGTCGGCGGGCGGCCACGTATCGGCCGAACGCCAGAGATTGCCGGGCGCGGTCGAGTCTTCGGTGTCGCCCATGAGATAGTATCGCACCGCCGGAACACTGTCGATGCGCGTCGGGATACCCTTCAGCCGGCTATCGAACCACGCCGACCACTCCCTGCCGAGATCGACGTCGCGGCTGTTGAGCGGGTAGACGAGTTCCCCCTGATTCGGCTTGTGATCTCCGTGCGACCACGGCCCGATCACCAGCACCTGCCTGCCGCGCGCGCCCTCGCCGCCCCGCTCTTGCAGTGCCTGGAAGGCTCGGATCGTGCCCCTGCTCATGCAGTCGTACCACCCGCCCCAATGGTAGATCGACGCGTTCGCGCCGGCTGCGTGTCGCGGCAGGTCGGCCCGGGCCCACAACTCGTCGTAGCGAGGGTGCGCCGCGAGGAGGGGCAGCATGCTCGCCATGCCGTGCTTCGTGGCCCACTGGGTTACCATCCGCATCCGATACACACCACCCGGATACGCTGCGTCATGGTAGAGGCTCGACGCGGCAACGCCGACCACGGCGCACTTCAGCGCCGGGTGAGCGGCTGCCGTCGCGTAGTATGACGTCAGCCCGGGTGCCGACGCCCCCCGCATTCCCACGTTGCCGTCCGACCACGCTTGCCCGACGATCCACTCGATCGTATCGTAGCCGTCCTTGTTGGGGCCGACGCCATCGGTGAAGAAAATCGAGTCGTCCCCTGCCGACGCGAACCGGCCTCGGGTGTCCTGGACGACGAGCACATATCCGTTATCCGTGAACCGCGACGCCTTGGTCGGGTTCCAGCCGGCCTTGTTGTACGGTGTGCGCATCAGGACGGTCGGGAACGGTCCACCCTCCTCACGAGGGAAATACGCATCGGCGGCAAGCTCAGTGCCGTCTCGCATCGGGACCCGGTACGATTCCGAGCGCCCATCCGTCGGGGCACACGCCGCCGCGCCGATCAAGAGCGCGAGCAGCGCAGCGAGCAATACCGGTTTGCACCTCATCCGATTCCTCCTCTCGGGACATTGGTCGCTACTCGGCGCCGGCGTCCCCGATCAGAGTCCTTGACTCCGGCGGCAATACCGGGAGCAGGAGCGCCGAGGGGCGCCGGGCGTCGTGGTAGATGGTGTTCGTCGCCGGGACGCCGACGGTATCGGCGTTGAACGCCGTGCGAGTGTTCGGATTCGGCTGGAACCTGGGCGAGTTGCTGCTGGTGACGTCGACGCGGATGCGATGCCCTCGGTTGAAGACCGCCGCTATGTCCCACATGTCGATATCGAACTCATACACCCGGCCCTCGTCCATGAAGTCGTCTCGCGCGAACGACTCGCGATGGCGTGCGCGTATGGCGCCGTCGGTCAGGATCATCGAACGCCCATCCGGGTACACGTCGCACAGCATCGCCATGAAATCGGTGTCCGGCGCGCTCGACTTGGCCCACAGCCGCATGCGTATGTTGCCCGCGATCACGACCTGCTCCGTGAGCGGAGGGGTCGTGTACGTCAACACGTCGCTGCGACCCTCCACTTCTCGGAGGTCGAAAGGCCCAATCGGCTTGAAGAGATTCGCCCCTCCGACGGTCGGCACCGGATCGCTCGGGTCGTAGACGTAGGACTCGAACGGTTGCTCACCGCGCGGCGGGTCCGCGGCCAACCGCCCGGACCCACTCAGGTAGTACGCTCTATATGCCACGCCCGCCGGAGGCCACGAGTCCGCCGACATCCATACGTTGCCGAACGCGGTCGAGTCGTCTACGTCGCCCAGCATGTAGTAGCGGACGGCGGGCACGGTATCGATCGCGGCGGACATGCTACGCAGGTGCTTGTCGAACCACGGCTTGATCTCGCCGATCGGGTTCAGTGCAGTCTTGCTCTCCGGGTACGTCAACTCGCCCTGTGTGCGGCCCGTTCCGCCGTGCGACCATGGTCCCATCACTAGCATCTGTTTCCCGCGCGCGCCTTCACCCCCCCGCTCCTGCAGCGCCTTGAAGGCATCGACGCCGCCCTTGCCGAACACG
>CAZSJP010000032.1:0-15119 GCA_964606675.1 uncultured bacterium | reverse complement strand
TGCAGCATCTCCATCAGGTGGCCGTTGGCACAGCCCACGTCGAGGAACGTGCCGCCCTGGTGTTCGTGTTCCCGGTCGCGTTCGGGTTCAGGTGATGGACGAGGCGATGCAAGCAAACGAAAACTAGCAGCATCGGCAGGGCACCAGCAGAGCACGCCACAACTCCTTGTCCCCATGCCATTGACTCCACGGTCTTGTATAGCTAACGTAGTCCCTCGGTGCAAAAGAGGAAACACTGTCTGAGGGGAGGACATCGTGTACGAACAGCGGATACCGCTCTACGAGGAGTTGGAGCGGATGACAGACTCCAAAGTGCTTGTGTACGTGACCGGCGACCGCCGAGGGCTTCCGGGCCTGATCAACCACGACGTGTACAACCTTTTCACCTACCATCTGGACAAGATGTACGGTCGGTTCACTGAGAAGCCACACAGGATCACGCTGCTCTTGTACACGACCGGCGGCGCCGTTCTCGCCGCATGGAGCCTCGCGAACCTGCTGCTTCAGTTCTCCGACGAGTACGACGTCATAGTCCCAAACAAGGCCCTGAGCGCAGGCACGTTGCTGTGCCTTGGCGCTAGGGAAGTCATCATGACCAAGCAGGCGACGCTCGGTCCTGTCGATCCGTCAGTGCCATGTGATGATGATGGCGCGAAGTGGATAGGCGTTGAGGCAGTGAATGGCTTCATAGAACTAGCACGACGAGAGATAGGAGTGTCCGGCCGGAACACTGCGACCGTGCTGGAGGCCCTTGCTGGTGAGATCGACCCCTCAGTGCTGGGCGTGGTCTACAGAACGCGCGCTCAGATCAAGATGTTGGCACGCCAATTGCTGCTCAGGCGCAGTGAAGGGCATGGCAGACCACGGAATGCAGTGCGAGCCCTGCGGAACCGACGCCGGCTTCGCAGGATCATCCAGTTCCTGTGCGACGAGTCCGGCAGCCACGACTACCGGATACACCGGAACGAAGCACGGCGGCTCGGTCTGCAGATCGGAGACAGCCCGCAACCGGACCTCTATGCCGTCATCAGGGCGATCTACGAAGATATCGCCAGTGAGCTGGAGCTGGATACGCCGCTTGTCTGGGCACAGGAACTTGGCAGTGCACTCACTCGTCCTTATCATTGGCGCAGCAGTCTATTGGAGAGCCTGTACGACGGCTGTCATGCCTACGTCTTTGAGGGCGAGCTCGTCAGGCTGCAATCCACTACGCCGCAACAGGGCGCGGGCGTGGTCGATGCAGTAGCCGACTTCGAGGGCTGGAGACACCTCCGGGAGGCACGAGATGAAAGCGCGTAACGATAGCACGCACGCACCGGTGAGGACTGAGACAGGCACTTCCCGTCCTCTCGATGCACCGGTGCGCAAGGGCAGCGAACATCGCACGACAGATGCGGTGGGAATCGACCAACGGGCGACTCGGCAGCCTCGCACCGACCAATCCAAAGGGAAGCTCCCGGACAACAGTTGAGGTATCATCGGTCGGATTGGGGACCGATTGTCGCTTGTTCGGCACGTACGCTCCGGACGGCCGCGTAGCCTGCCGGGCCTTGCCACGCGTATCATCCCATCGGCCCGCAATCTCACTATCGATCGCCACCGTGGCCAGTCAGCGAATCATCCGCTCTTGTCGAACCAGAGCATCCTCCTGCACAATTCCGGTCGGCTGTGCGACTTCTCGCAGTAGCCGCTTGGCGCGTATCCCCAGCTCCGCAGCTTGCTCTCAAGCTTGCATGAATCCTTCGGCTCGGTCTGCGGGCCAACGATCATGCGGCCGCCGTCCGCGACGTAGTCGTTGAAGAGGTGATCGGCCAGCTCTCTCTCTTTCGCTGCCGGCACAACTCCGAACCCCGCCACGCAGACGAAGTCGTACTTCGACTCGGGCTTCCAGTACAACGCGTTGCCGAGCATGAACCTGTCGTGCCACTGAGGTAGCCGCTTCCGCGCCAGGTCGAGCAGCCCCTCGGATATGTCCAGCCCGTAGAACTCGACGTCGAGCCCCGTGCCCCCGAGCCATCGGTGCAGCATCTCCATCAGGTGGCCGTTGGCACAGCCCACGTCGAGGAACGTGCCGCTCTGGTGTATCGCTTCGAGTATCATCCCGCGCGTGTAGCGGTACTGGGCCGCATCGCCGCCGTGACCGGACTGCGCGCGAGGATTGTCGGCAGCGAGGTAGTTGCCCGTGAAGAACCGGCAGTGCACCTCGAACCACTCGGCCTCGGTGATGCGGCCCTCGTCCAGCGCGTTCTGCTGTTCCTCGCAGAACGCGTACGCCCTGTTCATGGCGGATTTGGTCTCGTCGACGGGCATCGGGGGACCTCCGTGATGGCAGGAAAGACGAAGGCCGGACCCGTTGCCAGGTCCGGCCTTCGCGAGTTTACACATATGTAGTCAGGCCTGGCCTACTCGGCTGCTTTGGCCTTGAGGGCGGCCTGTGCTGCCGCCAGCCGGGCGATCGCGACGACATCAGCGCGGATACATCCGCTGATAATCGGAGGTTGTTATCACGTAGTTCTGTTCGAAGTAGTCGCTCGGGTACATGCGCCATGTTTCGTCGGCGAAATCCATCGATCGTCCGATATCCAAGTTGATTCCCCCCACATTCTGCAGCAGGAAACTGCCGATGGCCGCTGTTGACTGACTCGATCGCTGGTCCGCAAGAAAAGCTGAATCCGGCATCGGGGCGTAGTAGAGCATGGTGTGTGCAGCATTCGTCAAGCCGTCGTCCTTGTCTGTCGGCACCCTCGCCCCATAGTACCCCCACGCGATAGGCTGCTTGCTGGCAACATCCAAGACCAGCAAATCAATGATGATATCATTGTTCGATCCGTCGCGGCAGTTCCGGGTTACCCGGCTGAGAAAGAGAAGGTCTGCTTCCATACTCCTCCCGACCCGCGACAACTTCTCGTAATCTGGTTCTCCTTGGCCTATCGCTTCGATTCTACTGAGCGGCGTCAGATACTTGCTCGACATTGTCGGCTGCGGGAAAACGTCCTGCATCGTAAGGCCACTGGCCTGCATATTCGGGATCAGGGCGTCTCTTCCCACCACGCGAAGACGGTTCTTCTGCCACAGTGTTCTTGCTATTTCGTTTGTAACCATCACCTGGATGCTATCGAAGGCTTCCGGTCTGGCTTCCTTCTTCGTGTCGAGGTGAGACCAGTCGACCGTGGGAAGAACGGCCGCTCGAATACGGTTGCCCGTGATGCGGTTGCTCAGGGTCTCGCCGTGGAACGTCGCGGCGCCCTCAAGCGTCCCATAGCAGCCAGCGAGCGCGAGCGCAAGAACGCCGATCAGCACGAGCGGCACCATGTGCAACGCTCTCTCTCCGTACTTCATGTCCATACTCCCTTTTGTACAATAGACGGAACTCGCATCGGTATCCGAGACTAGTTTCGCGCAAACACCCCTTCAGCTATCATCTGCGCGACGATCTGATATGCAGCTTTCCGCGTTGCTGCGCCGGCAATCGTCTGGTCAAACCCCTCAATCCCCCCACTGACGCTGACAGCCACCGAACGGTACACGACACCCACCCCAAGCTTACTCGACACCACCTCAGCAGTCCGGCTGCCGGTATACACCGTACGTCCCGTTGTCGCATCAACGTAGTCCACTTCGACGCGCACTGTTGCCGTGAGTTCTCGATTGGCAAGGGAGCCGCCAAGGCCGCTGGTCCACCCCTCGGATTCAGTCAGGCTCGTCGAACTGCCAACGCTGGTTACTTTCATGAGCTTGACTCCTCCCCTGATGAGGTAGTCCGTGCGCAACACATCGCCTATCTGAGCTACGTCCGTGGGGCTAATATCCCGAATTCGCGCCAGGTTTTCCCGATCCACAACGCGACACCTTCGCGAGCGAACGATGGCGGTTTCGAACATCGTGGCGATGCTCGCCCCGAGAGAGGGCGAGTCAAAGAACGTATCGTTTTCGAAGTTGAGTACGGCAACCCGTGGTTCATTTCCTCGTGGAGAGTAAGGTGGGAACTCAGGCAACTCGTCACCGGTTCCGGCGGCTTTTGCGTTTCCGCAGAACGAACTGAACGTCAGCATCGCTCCCACGCTAGCACAGCATAGAACTCGCGCAAACCCTCTCATCGCACTTTCTCCCTCTGCAAGTAGCAGCCTAGCCAGCCTCATTCCATGGTCGGAAATACACCCTCGCGTACCATCGTGTTAAGCGCATTGATCGCAGCGGCTCTCGCCGCCATTCCCTCAATGGTCTGGTCAAACCCCTGCACGCCCCCGCCGCTGCTCACCCCGGCAATGACTCCGGACTGCATGAGTCCTGCCATTGTTTTCATGGATTCCGAATACGCCTCGCCGACCGCCGACGTCATGTAGATGATCATGCCGGTGGCCAACTCGGTGATCTTGATGTCAACCACCAGTCTCGCCGTTCCTCTTTGGATTCCCATGCCCCCGCCAGCGCCGCTGAACGTCGCCGCATTAACAGTGCCCACGGCTAGCGATCCCCCGGTAGTGCGTATTCCGCATTCAGTAACCTTGCCCGTGATAATATACCCCACACCGTACTGCTCGCCGAGATGTGAGACATCCGTTCCCGTAACGCCCGACAGACCAAGACGGTATTCCTGCATTATGCGATCGAGATTCTCCCGATCCACGACGCGGACTCTCCTTGATTGAACAAGGACCGTCTGGAACATCTCGGCGGTACTCGGTCCAAGCGCTTCCGCACCGTACAGACTGACGTTGTCGAAACTGAAAACCGCGACAACTGGCTCGTTTCCAGTGGGAGCATAGCGAGGCATCACCGGTGTTTCCGGTGCGGTTATTCGCGGATGTGTGGACGGCGCGCAACCGAATACCAACCACACCAATGGCACCACGATGAAAGGCAGCACTCTCATGGCAAGGCTCCTCGGACGGCACATTGATGTGAGATGATGGACCAACAATCGACATTCGCTATACCATAACGCCGGATCACCAGAACTCCAACGAGTGCAACACCCTTGTTTCTATTGATATCCAAGGAATGCTTGACTATTCTTCTCATTATGGCTCCGCTACTATTACGCCGCTGTCTGCCGTATCCTCCTTCAGCTTCAAGTTGTTCCTTGCCTCTGGAGGACCCGAACGAGGCGCAGCTCAATCGAAAAAAGAGGCCGGACCCGTTGCCAGGTCCGGCCTTCGCGAGTTTACACATATGTAGTCAGGCGTGGCCCTACTCGGCTGCTTTGGCCTTGAGCGCCGCCTGCGCCGCCGCCAGACGGGCGATAGGCACCCGGAATGGCGAGCACGATACGTAGTTCATGCCTGCGTTGAAGCAGAACTCGACCGAGTCGGGGTCGCCGCCATGTTCGCCGCAGATGCCCACCTTCAGCGACCGACGCGAGCGACGGCCCTTCTTGATGCCCATCTCGACCAACTGTCCGACACCCTCCTGATCGAGCGACTGGAACGGATCTTCAGGGAAGACCTTGTTCTCGACGTAGTGCGGCAGGAACTTGCCGGCATCGTCGCGGCTGTAGCCACACGTCATCTGGGTCAGGTCGTTCGTTCCGAAGCTGAAGAACTCAGCTTCTTTCGCGATCTGATCGGCGATCAGCGCGGCGCGAGGCACCTCGATCATCGTCCCGACCAGATAGTCGACCTTCACGCCCGTTTCCTTGATGACCTGCCTGGCCTCGTTGACGACCACTTCCTTCTGATTCGTCATCTCGCCCATCGTCCCAACCAGTGGGATCATGATCTCGGGCAGCACTTCGATGCCCTCGGTCGTGACCTGGCACGCGGCCTCGATGATCGCGCGCGCCTGCATCGCCGTGATCTCGGGATAGATCATGCCGAGGCGGCAGCCACGGTGTCCGAGCATGGGGTTCAGCTCGTGCAGTTGCTCAAGCTTCTCCGTTATGCGGACCGGGCTACGGTTGATCTTGTAGGCCAGCTCCTCGACCTGCTCTTCGTCGCTGGGGAGGAACTCGTGCAAAGGCGGGTCGAGCGTGCGAATCGTGACGGGCAGCCCGTCCATCGCACGAAAGATGCCGACGAAGTCCTCGCGCTGCATGGGAAGCAGCTTCGCCAGCGCCTTCAGGCGACCGTCGAGGTCGTCTGCCAGGATCATCTCGCGAACCGAGTCGATCCTGTCGCCGCCGAAGAACATGTGCTCGGTGCGCGTCAAGCCGATGCCCTCGGCGCCGAACTCGCGAGCGATCTGTGCGTCGTGAGGCGTGTCGGCATTCGTGCGAACGCCCATCGTGCGGAACTCGTCTACCCATTCCAGGATCTGCGCGAAATCGCCGGTGATCTCGGACTCGACCGTGGGCACCTGGCCCAGCATCACGATTCCGTCGGAGCCGTCGATGGAGATGTAATCGCCCTCGTTGACGACGACCTCCTGGCCTGCTATTTCGGCCCTGATCGTGCGGTCGGCATAGCTGACGCCCAGCGCGCCGCAACCTACAACGCACGGCTTGCCCATGCCGCGACCGACGACGGCGGCGTGTGACGTCTTTCCGCCACGCACCGTGAGGATGCCCTCGGCGGCAGCCATGCCACCGATGTCTTCCGGGCTGGTCTCAAGACGAACGAGGATGACTTTCTCTTCCTTGGCCGCCTGGGCTTCGGCGTCTTCGGCGTTGAAGTAGACCTTGCCGACGGCAGCACCAGGCGAGGCGTTGAGGCCGGTGGCCAGGGTCTTGGCCGCCTTCTTGGCGTCGAGATCGAACATCGGGTGCAGAAGCTGGTCGAGCTGATCCGGCTCGATGCGTGCGACCGCCGTGGCCTTGTCGATCAGGCCCTCTTTGACCATCTCGACGGCGGTGCGCACGGCTGCGCCGGCGGTGCGCTTGCCGGTCCGCGTCTGGAGCATGTAGAGAGTGCCGCGCTCGATCGTGAACTCGATGTCCTGCATGTCCGTGTAGTGCTTCTCAAGGTCGCCGCGGATGCCGTCGAGCTGCTTGTAGGATTCCGGCATCGCCTTGGTAAGGTCGGCGATCGGTTCGGGAGTCCTGATGCCTGCGACGACGTCCTCGCCCTGCGCGTTAATGAGGTACTCGCCGTAGAAGACGTTCTCGCCTGTGGAGGGATCGCGCGTGAACGCCACACCCGTGCTGGAGTCGTCGCCCATGTTGCCGAAGACCATCGCCTGCACGTTGACCGCAGTGCCCCAGTCGCCGGGGATCTTGTTGAGGCGCCGGTAGATGATCGCGCGGTCGCCCATCCATGAGCCGAACACCGCGTTGACGGCGCCCCAGAGCTGCTCCTTCGGGTCTTCCGGGAAATCGATGCCCTGGCGGGACTTGATGAGCGCCTTGAACTTGGCGACCAGGTCCTTCAGATCGTCGGTGTCGAGATCGTTGTCGTTCTTGACGCCGCGCTCGGCCTTCTTCTCGTCCATGACGACTTCGAACGGGTCTTCTTCGTCAACCGACTCGGGCTTCATGCCGAGGACGACGTCGCCGTACATCTGGACGAAACGGCGGTAGGAATCCCATGCGAAACGCTCGTTACCGGACTGCTTCACCAGGCCTTTGACCGTCTCGTCGTTCAGACCGAGGTTGAGCACCGTGTCCATCATGCCCGGCATCGACACGCGCGCGCCGGAACGCACAGACACGAGTAGAGGGTTATCGGCGTTCCCGAACCCCTTGCTCATGACGGTCTCGATGTGGCTGACGCCGCTTCCGACTTGATCGGTAAGCTCTGCGGGATAGTTGCGCTTCAGCTTGTAGTAGACCGTGCACATCTCGGTCGTAATCGTAAAACCCGGCGGTACAGGAATACCAAGCCCGGCCATCTCGGCCAGATTGGAGCCCTTGCCACCGAGTAGATTCTTCATCGTAGTGTTACCATCGGCGGAGCCGCCGCCGAAATGATACACGTACTTCTTGGCTTCAGCCATGTGTTCCCTCCATGGGGGCGCAGCTTGTCCGAGCCGATGCTCGCACTGTGTCGTTCGGGTCGAGTCGGTCCGGATGCACGCTGTGCCTTGGGTGTCGGATTGCGATTTCACGCACTTTGGAAGAGGAGATTTCCTGACAGAACGCTCATTTGTGCGTCAGAGCGGTGACCAGACTACTAATAATACGCAACAAAGGCGCATCTTACAAGGCTTTGACGTGAGTCGGCTACGGTGCGGCGCGCGGACCGAACGCAAGAGGAGTTGCTAGCGGTCCAGGTACCCCAATTCGCGAAGGTCCTTATCCTTCTTTATCCAATCGCGCTTAACCTTCACGTAGAGTTCGAGGTAGATCGGATGGCCGAGGAACGCTTCGATCTTCTTGCGCGAAACTTGGCCAATGCTCTTGAGTTGCTTGCCGCCGCGGCCGATCATGATGCCCTTCTGCGAATCGTGATCCACGAGGATCGTGGCGCTGACGAGGTGTTTCGGCTCCCGCTCGACGAAATCGTCGATGGCCACGGCTGCGGTGTACGGAATCTCCTTCCTCATCTGGTCGAATATCGTCTCCCTGATGAGTTCGGCCACAAAGAAGCGCTCCGGTTGATCGGCCAGTGCATCGGGCGGGTAGAGATACGGCCCCGGCGGTACAACTTCGGAGATCGCATCGCCAACCTTGGACATGTTCAGCTGGTGCAGTGCCGAGATCGGGATGGTGCCCTCCGGGAACATGCTCATGTCCGGTTCGTCTCGAGCGAGATCGATCTTGTTCAGCAGGTGGATGACCGGAGCCTGGCTTGTTGCCGCGAGTTCGACGGTGCGCGAGACGATCTCCGGATTGGCTCGCCCGCAGTCGAATATCGCGAGCACGGCGTCGGCGTCCGTCAAAGAGCGGTCGATCTCGCCGACCATGGCGTCCTGGAGGCGATAGCGCGGCGACTCGACCATCCCGGGCGTGTCCAGGAATATCGCCTGAACCTGCCGGTTCGGATCGGTGACGATGCCCATGACGCGAGTGCGCGTGGTGTGCGGCTTCGGCGTGACGATACTGAGGTGTTCGCCGATGAGGCAGTTCAGCAGCGTGGATTTGCCGACGTTAGGGGCGCCTACTATCGCAACGTAGCCGCATTTGGTGCCGGGCGATTCATCGTCCAGCAGAAGCCCGCCTTCGGGCAGTTCGCTCTCCATGGCGTGTCCTCAGGTAGCATGATGGTGTCGTCGCGCCCGCGCCGTCGAGGGGCGGCTCCGCGCAAGCGCCCGGCCGCTAAAGCTCGACCGAGCCGCCGATGCGGAACGAGTTCTCGAGCGTGTGCCGCATCCAGGAAACGTCCAGCCCGACGCGCGATACGCTATCGACCCACGGCATCTCGGTCGCGATGCCGATCCCGGCGGTAAGGTGGCTCGATCCGGGACCGATCAGCCCCCTCAGCGATCGAGTGCCGACCCGCAGCATGACCCGATCGCGCCACGAGTACTCCGCGCCAAGCGTGCCGGGGTTGCGCTCATTCAGGAAGCGCCACGGCGCGAGACCCCCGTAACCTGCACTGGCCGCGCCGAAAGCCGAGCCGACCGAGGCCGTCAGATGGCCACCGGGTGCATCCAACGTATATGCGGTGGAGACGTGCACCGTGGGGTAGACCACGTCCGTGCCGTGCGCGTCCCAACTGACGCGCGTGGTCGTTGCGTCGCGCACCACCACCCCGACTGCGACCGAAGCCGTCGGCTTCCACTGCGCGCCGAGGTCCAGGCCGTATCCGAACGCGCTCGTCTTGTCGAGAGAACGACGAATCAGTTTGACGGCACCACCGACACGTACTGTCTGAAACACGGTGCGGCCATAGCCCACGTGAACGACATAGTCGGCGTTGGAGAAGGTCCGGATGCGATCCGGGTCGGGCATGTTGGTCGTGCTCAACGGCGCGGTCGGGTCGCGGAGTACGGTGGAGTCGGCGTATCCGATCCCGTCGACTGCACCACGGAACACCACAAGCCCGAGTCCACCGGCATTCATCGGCAGCGACGCCGATAGCGCGTCATGCGTCACGATGCCTGCGAAACGCTCCGCGTGCTCGAACGATACTCCTGTGGTTCGCGACGTCGCCAACCCGGCGGGGTTCCAGTATGCCGCGTCGTTCCCATCGACTGTCGCCTCAACGGCGCCGCCCATGGCGATCGATCTCGGCCCGATGCCGATTGCGATGAAGTCGCCGGCGTACCACGTCGCAGCCGTGGAAGGTATCGCGTGCAGCAGACACGCCAGAATCGACGCCGACACCAGCCGGGCGCGGCGGTACCTCGTATGCAGCAGACTCAAAGCCTGCCTCCATCTAAGTCGTTTGCGGTCTGCTCTCGTGTGTCAGTGACCATACATATCTGACTCGCAACGGGCCGAGCGGGTTCCGTTCGTCAGAGCACCGTATCGTCCAACTCCATGCCGAGCTGCTCGTAGAGGCCCTTACGGCCCTTCTTGTCGCTGTCAAGCTCTTTCTGAGCGTACTTCGCCACGTCTTCGGCTATCGCGAGAGGCACGACAACGACACCGTCGCCGTCGGCAACGACGACATCGCCGGGGCTGACGGCCACGCCACCGACGGAGACCACCGTGTCCTTCGACTCGAAGCGCAGCCGACCCTCGATCCTCGTCTGAGCGATTGACCGCGACCAGAACGGGATGTTCTGCAGGATCACCTCGTCGGTATCGCGAACGCCGCCGCTCGATACGAACCCGCGAGCGCCGTGTTGAACGGCATAGAGCGAGTTGTTGGAACCCATCAGGCCCACGTTCAGATCGCTTTGGTCGATCACGATGAAATCGCCGTCTTCGAGGTCGTCCATCCACGGATATGGGCAGACGTTGTCACCGTACCACTTGATCCACTCGACGCCCTCATCTGCCGACATCTCCGGGACGCGCCCTTCGTATCGCACGTACCTCGCCGTCCGCGCGATGCCGCAAGCGCGCGTGCGGTATAGAGGCCGAATGTCTGTCGACATGGAGCCGTAGTGGTGCATCATGTGCCAGTCCATGCCGTCGCGCACGTCGGCAACCCGCAGGTCCCTGTAGATCCTGAGCAGTTCGTCCCGCTCGCCACGCGTCAGATCGGTCATCGCTCCACCTCGTCTGTGGTCGGCATTGCGTCCAGGCGGTTCGTTCCCGGCGATGAGGCCAAATGTACCACGCCGCGGAGGAAGTGGCCACTTCGTCGTGGGGGTGTGCGGGGGTGGCATGCTCGTGCTACGAGTGCTCAGTGTTTGACGTATCGCTTCACCCGCCCTCACCATCTTGCTCTTCGACATCCGGCGGAGGACCGAAGATGTTGGTGCGCCAGAACTCCGACGGAAGCGGCGACTTGTTCTTGATGCAGGCCAACATGATCGGCGCGATCGGGATTCCGGTACACGGCGCGGGCGGATGCTGCTTGCGTGTCTCGGACACAAACGCGGTGATGTGCGAACTCAGAGGCTCCTCTGGACAAGGAAGCTCGCGCAAAGTGATCGCGATACCTTCGTCCTGCAAGCTCCCAGAGAACACGCGCCGATCCCAGTCGGCCGGCGGAATCCAGAACGTGAGGTGGATTGGCTCGCACACCGGCTCCCCATCCTCGCCGATCACTCGTATGACCCGCTGGGAGTACAGCTCCAGGAGATCATCCCTCTGCTCTTCTGGCAGAGAACAACATAGCTCCAACACCATGAGCAGGAGGCAGGAGTTATCATCAACATAGCCGTAGGGCTTCCGTCCGGTGGCGGCGAACTCAGCGACGAGATCCAGCTGATTTCTGCCCTCCATGAAGGGGATCTGCCCGTGGTTGGGCAATCGGCGCGTGAGGAGCCGGGACCCGAGGTCGTCCAGCCACTCGTAGAGATTCTGATGCGCCTGGGCTTTCAGCATGATGAGCCAGACGAGGTAGATTTCGACATGATGCACGTCGAGCAGAGGACGTAGTGTGGACGGGTTGGCGCGACTCATCTTGGTCATGATGCTCGCGCTTCGCCGGACATTCCGATCATAGAGCCTACGACCGTCTTCCGTGCCCATGTTGACGAGCCCCGATACCCCGACGCCGAGTATGCCGAGGCGGCCGAGGTGCCAGTAGGCTACGTACGCGTCGTTAACGGCGTTCAGGCCGAATCTGCCCCGGCTCGTGTGGAGGCAGTGCTGCGTCACGAGGACACCTTCTACCTCCTTGAAGTAGGCTTTGAGTTCAGCGAGGTAGAGATAGACCCATGTCGTTACGACGATCTGCTTCTGATCGGCGCTTGCGAGGTCAGGATACACCCGCCAAAGGCCAAGCATCGCCCATTCGAGCAGATCAATCCATCCGACTTTGGAGGCTGGCGTGTCCCGGAAATGATGCCGGATGATCTCCATCATCACTGGCACCAGTCGCAGTCGTGCCTCGTTCAGGGGCTCCTGAAGTACCTCGTCTACGAAGATCTTCCACTGGGGCACAAGCTGGTTCTCCCACTCTGGGCCTCCGAACTCAAGGTCACCCACCTGGTAGCAGAGATATCGGAACGAGGCGGCCAGATGCTGGGGAAGCAGGTCTGGACTGAGCAAGTGTGCTGAGACCTCCGCAGCAAGCCTGTCGATGTTCCATCTGTCGAAATGCAGGGCGACATTACCCCCGATGCGTGCGCCCTTCGCGGCCACCAGATTGTCGAACAAGGTTGCACCCGTGCGGTCTTCATCTTTGTTGTAGGCAAGGATGATCCTCACAGTCTTGATGTCAGAGTACTCGTCTCGACTCAGGTCTGGTGCTGGAGCTCGCGAGGCGTTGTCAAGGTCCGCATCGAAATCGTGCCTCTTCCAGTTCGCATTGGTGAGTTCTTCATCCTTCAGCACGAACACGATATACTCGTTGCATGTTTGGTCGATGAAGGCGAGATCAACGCCGAACTCCGCTTCGGTCTTCGCCTTGGGGGCGGGTTCCGCCGGGCGCCGGAGGAATGGGAGTCGGATCGGTACCCATCCCAACTCGATCCCGAGATTGTACACAACCCAATCGAGACCCAACTTCACCTCGCCCTTCTCCAGCCGAGTTCTTTCTCTGAGGGACCACAGGTAGTCCCTAAGGAATCGCTGGGATGAGATCCCGTCACTCATCGACTTCCTCCCCACGGGTGAGCTGCTGTATGACCGTGCCTGCCTCAATCCGACGCAAGGCCATCCCTTCTGGGTCTATCGTCTCCAGATGTGCGACTTCCATCTGATGAGAGAACTCCTGCAGGTCCAGCTCCTGCGCGCCCATTTCATCACCAAGCGATCCGACGAACAGGCGCTCGCCGTAGATGTAGTCGACATGCACGAACAGGTCCATGATAGATCCGAACGCCGACGCTTCCTTTCCACTCTCTTGTATCCTCTGGGCGAAGTCGCGTGCCTGCACTGCCTCCGCGCGAGCCATGCTTGCGAAAGGGAAGCTGGTCGCGGGCGAGTCCTTCGCGCGGCCCAGTTGGTCGAGATACTGGCCAGCGCTATCGAGCGCCCGCTCCATCGTCTCTGAGGGGTCGTCGAGCGCCCGCCAACTCTCGTAGCAGCTACCGGGGTAGTTGATCGCCTGCATGACGAGCTCATGTTCCATCATCCCGCAGACCTCGTCCGAGGCTTCACGGAAGAGCGGGTCCAGCATGAGCAGGAATCGACTCGTATCGTCACCGTTCAGATGCGGGTGTATTACGAACTCATGGAGGACAAGCTGCAGCAGCCTTTCGTCGGCCGCCAAGCGCTCCGTATCGGGCAGTGATGCGACGGGGGTCTTGGCGAAGATTGCCAGTGCCAGTCGTCGTTCCACGCGTTCAAGCGAGAACAGTAATTCGCTCACCACGCACGACAGCTCAGCCCCGTCGAGACCTCCCAGCGCGACCACGAGATCAGCGAGTGCGTCGTCACGAAATGTGGCGAGGATCTCGTCACCGGCTTTCTCGGCCACGCGCCTTACCACTTTCACAAACCGCTCGCGATCGCCGCGCAGGACCACGGCCAGATATCTGCCGATCTCGTGCCATGTGTCCTTGCTCTCAGCCGGGACTGGGAGAACGGCGACCAGTAACTTGTCAGCCATGCCGGCCTCGCCAAAGGTCCTCAGCGAGCCCGCTATAGCTTGCTTTGCCACGGGAGGGATCTCTCGACATACGCGCTCCAGAAGCCAACTGAAGACGGCCGTCAGAGCGTCCCTGTCGTCTCTGACGACGTTGGCAGCCTTTGTGGCTTGGTCAAAGGCCTCGCAGACCTCATCGTCCGATCCGCCGACTGCCCGTGAGATCACGTCGGCAACGTCAGCGAAGGTCGCTTCGCCCCTGATGAAAGGGACTCGCCATGATCGGTAGTAGCACAGTCGGAGTCGGACACTACGGTCTCGTTCGAGGTTCACGTCCCACCTCGCCACGATGGCACCGATGTCCGCATCGCTTGCGGCTTTGGTCCGCAGGCCGCCGAGGAGCATGGCCGCAACATGCAAGTCGGTCTCGCGAAGCCCGTCGGCGCAGAAGCAATAGCGCTCGAAGATCGCGGCCGCTGAATCCGAATGTGCCAGCGCATAGTCAACTAGCCCCTCAAAGACACTGCCGCCGGCAAGATCCCCTGCCACAGCGCGGCAAACACCGCGGAACCAATGGACGGCGAAATCCGAAGGGAGTTCGACTTCGCGGAGGAAATCAGGCAGTACGTCCACGAGGTCCCAGATATCCGCGTCGCCTCCGATCCAAGCGGCAAGCAGGTCCCGCATGCCCTGATCGGGCAGCCGACGGACGGCTGCAACCCAGATAGCGGCGAGCAGCGCGCGCGTCCCGTCGGCGGACGTGTCATACAGTCTCATCCAGAGCTGAGACACGGCCTCATAGAAGCCTGCATCCGATGGAACGCCGTTGGGGAACAGCGCGTCAAGGACTTCTCCGTCGTGTCGACGGTCCTTCACGGCCTCCTCGATCGCCAACCGCATCTCATCTGCATTCAGTTCTGGGGTGTCATCGCTGTCCGCTTCTGAGCTAACGCAGCTGCACAGCGCGAGCAGGGACTCGATTCCCGACATGATGCCGCCCTTCTGTCTGGACCGTAGAAGGTGACAGGAAGTTACCCATCGTTTGCGCTACTAGAGAAAGGTAAACAACAATTGCGCTCAACGCACGCACCAGGATCGCATATGCATCTTCCTGCCGGTCCCACCACGCTCTGCCGCCCAAGACAGTACCTCCGTCACGCCCCTCACCCCACCCCGCTCATCCCCGCCGTGCACGCGGCGCAGAAGGTCGCG
>CAZSJP010000031.1:12403-15158 GCA_964606675.1 uncultured bacterium | reverse complement strand
CAATTTTCAGCGGCACAACGTGTTACGGTTCGACCCCGTATCCACACAGGCTCTGAGTATCCAGGTAACGCGGACCAACGGAGACGAGCTGGCTCGTGTATACGAAGTGCGCGTGTACAACGACTAGCGGCGTCCCGAAAGCACGGACGCCGTTGCGGAGATGAGCGCGACGAACACGAGTGGCTCCGGGGACAAACCTGATCAGGGCCTCCATCGTGGCCTCCTTCCACCGGTGGACCGTGGTGTCGATACATCTCGCTTGTACAGTACCGCAGACACCCCTCCTGTCGGAACCCGCCAGAGGATGGAACGCGGGCACGGCCACGCAACAAACGGATAAACAGCGCATTGCGGCTCATAGTGGGTCGATGGATCCCAATCGGAGCAGAACACATTGTCGCTATGGACCCGGGAACCCGGCGACCCATCCCCGCGTTGCATGCACATAGACGGTATGGCGGCGGTCGGCGAAGGAAGCGCCCCCGGTTGCATTGTCGTCATAGGGGTGCCATGTCGCACGACTGAATCCGTCGCGGGATGGGAACGGCAAAGAGGAGGAGCAGACGATGAGGAAATCGCTAATCCTACTGGTACTGTCGGCATGCGCCGCGCAGAGCGCCCACGCAAACGCGGTTGCCATTGTCGACGGTCAACTCGGCACCTATCTCACCTTGGTTGCCAGTCGGGTTGAGGCCGACGTCGAGAGCCAGATAGCCACTGTCACTACTACTCAGTTGTTCCGCAACGACCTGGGGGCCGACACGACCATCAAGTACGCGTTTCCGTTGCCCGAGAAAGCGAGCGCCGTAGGCATCCGGTGGGAGCTTGCGGGCCAGTGGTACGAGGCGTCGATCTCTCCCACGCCACAAGACACAACCGTGCCGGGGTCGACACCGGGAGGCGAAGCCAACGCCGATCTGGTGACATACCTGGGCGGCACGCCTATGTACGTCGAGATCGAGCAGACCATCCCGGCGGACTCGACGATCAGCACCGAGTTGCGCTACGTCGAATTGCTGCCGTACCAGTTCGGCAGCGTCGATTTCCGCTGTCCGAACGACTATCGGCTCATTCAGCCTGAGATGGTCGACATGCAGGAATTGAGCTTCGCCCTGGCATCGCCGAGGACGATCACCGGCGTCGATCTCCTGAGCGGCCACGCTGTCACGTCGAGCACCAACAGCGGATTGTCGGCGCTCTTGGAGGCCGAGACCTTCGAGGTTGCAGCGGACGAGGACTACCACGTTCAGTATTCGCTGAGCCTTGACGAACTGGGCCTGTTCGGCTTCAGCACCTCCCTTCCCGACTCGGAAGTGCCCGACGACCTCGGTGGGTTCTTCCTGTTCATTGCCGAACCGGACCCCGGGCCGGGAACCGGCACGATAGACAAAGTCTTCACGCTCATAGTCGATCGATCCGGAAGTATGGGTGGCGACAAGATCGTCCAGGCGAGAGACGCGGCCGAGTTCATCGTGAGCAATCTGAACCCCGGCGACAAGTTCAACATCATCGACTACGCGTCGGACGTCACCAGTTTCCGAAGCTCGCACGTCGATTACGATGCGACGACGGAACAGGCCGCGATAGAGTACATTCGCGGGCTCCAGGCGACCGGAAGCACGAACATGGTCGGCTCGCTGGACCTGGCGATCCCCCAGTTCGGAGTCGCAAGCGACAGTACGGCCAACATCATCGTCTTCTTCACCGACGGCAGGGCGAACGTCGGGATATCCGACACACCGGGGATGGTCGCCCACGTACAGCAACTTGTGGCCCAGAACGAAACGATGGTATCGCTATTCACGTTCGGCATCGGAAGCGCTGTCAACACCCAACTGCTGACGATGTTGGCCACCCAGAACGGCGGACTTGCCGAGTTCCTCGGGGACGACGAGCTGGCCGACAGGATCATGGCATTCTACACGCGCGTGAGGGACCCGGTGATGCTCATCTCCAAGATGGAGTTCTCGTCGCCGACTATCACCGACGTGTACCCCGATCCTATGCCGAACCTCTACAAGGGACAACAGTTGATCGTGTCGGGCCGCTATACCGAGCCTGTCCCCATGACTGTAACGCTCAGCGGCACCGCCTCCGGTACGCCGGTGAGCCACGACTACGCCCTGACGCTTGTGGATTCGTCCGTGGCGGGGCACCAGTTCTTGCTGAAGGTGTGGGCGAAGCAGAAGATCGAGCACCTGATGGTCGAGTATTACCTGCTGGGGCCGGGCACGTCGGAGGCGGAACTGGTCGAGCAGGCGATCATGGATCTGAGCATTGCCTACGGAGTGGTGACGCCGCTAACCAGCTTTGAAGCGCCGAGCGCTCCTGTCCCGGGGTCGACGCCTGATGTGCTCCACAGTACACCGGGCGTGGCAGCCGGCATCGAGTCGATGGATGGTGCGCCCGAAGCGTTCGAGCTGCTTGGGAACTCGCCGAACCCGTTCAACCCGACAACCGTCATCCGGTTCACGGTCGGCGTCGATCTAGGTCGGCTCGTCGCGGTCAGGATCTACGATGAGGCGGGGCAGTTGATCGCTACGCTGACGGTGACCGTGCGGGGGCCGGGGCTCTACGAAGTGCGGTGGGGCGGACTAACCCGGACCGGCGCAGCTGCCGCTTCCGGCTCGTATGTATACGTCGTGGATTTCGGCGACGTCCTTCTGGCGGGTAGGATGCAACTGGTTCGGTAGCCTTCGTGCGCCGCGCCCCCCAGGGGGGGGGCGCGCCCCGTATGAGTTAACAAACGGAACAC
>CAZSJP010000031.1:3229-12393 GCA_964606675.1 uncultured bacterium | reverse complement strand
AGCCTTCGTGCGCGTCGCCGCCTTGGGCGGTTAGGCGCACGTTGGGAGTTCCCTTCGGGAACTCCGGGTGTGTGTGCTGCGCTATCACGGTGGCGCCGACACTTGTGTCGGCGTGAACCCGGTAAGGCATGCATTCGGGCCGTAGGGGCTCACCGGCCGGTCGCCCTCGTGGTGCGGAGCCGGGCGGGACGTGGGCGGGGTCTCTCCGCCCTGCTGGGTCGACCACGTTGGTAACCGGGTCGTCACAACGATTTGTAGGGACGACGCTTGCGTCGTCCGCCATATGCCCTGCCGGTCCTACATGAATGCTCGCGTCGTTGCCCCAAACGGACATGCGGCCCACGATCCGGGACCGAGCCGATGCCGACGAGACGGGGAGTTTGCAGCGCAAACTCGGAACGTCCGCTGTGGCCGCCTGCGGCGGCGACGCGGACGACGGCTATGCGAAGCCCGCGAGGCGGCTGAACGCGACATTCGAGAGCGACAGGCCGTCGCCCCAGTCAATGTTGCGCAGACGGACCGGGCAGTCGAAATCGACGCCCGAGAGCGCTACCCTATCGGAGAAGCGACAGTCCTCGCAGACCAACCCACCCTTGATGGCCACGGTCTGCCCGTCATCCCCGCCGAGTTCGACATCGCCGACGACGGTCACGTTCGAAAGAAGCACGATCTCCCCTGCCGTCAGCGCGCCCATTAGGTCCATGGCCGTCATCTGGCACGGGTCGTCCGGCGATACGCCGATGAAACACGTCAGCCGCACTTCCTCGCGAAGAGGGATCGCCGACGGTCCGATTCGAAACGTGGCGCTCGGCACCACGAGACAATGCAGCAACATCAAGGGCTGCTCGAGCTCTACGCCGCTCAGGTCGCATTCGTCGCCGACGATGTCGGTATCGGCGCAGAGCACGCGTATGCCATGCTGCATCCGCGTCAGTATTCGCTCAATCTGCTCAGCCATGCTTCCACCTGAAACAGCCGGCGTCGATGGACGGCGACAACGTATCGCCCATTCTCACTGCACGATCGCTATGCCGCGACTGAATGTGACGTTGCTCCACGATACGAGACCTTGACGTGCGACTCTGGCCAAGCTCACGGGGCGGTCGAATGTTACGTTGATGAAGCTCATGTTGCCCGCAATCGTGCAGTCGGCGCAGCAAACATCGCCACGCACCGTTAGGACTTCTTCGCTCTGCGACCCGACCGACAGTCTACCTTCGATGCGCACGTTGGAGAGCACTACCGTTTCGCCGGAACGGAGGGATTGCGCTATCGCCTCGGCCTTGACGGCGAACGGGGTATCGGGTGCAACGCCGGAGATGAAGGTGAATCGGTCGCCGGATTCGAGGGCGGTCGTCGCTCCCGGGCCACCAATCGTGACGCTGCCGGCTGAAATGCAGCTAGTGAGGCACATAGGCTCGACAAGGCTCAGATCGTCTAGAGATCCGGCTTCATCGTCGGCCACGTCGATCCGCGCATCCCGGAGAGAGACGGGCTTGCCAGCAGCCACGTCGGCGAGTATCTCGTCAATACGCATGGGTACCCCGATCCCTAACCACGTCGGCCTACCGTTTCAGTATATCGTATTCGTAGTTCTCTGTCCAGCTTGCCGGGTCGACCCGCTCGACTTGTCCCGAGCGCAGGCTGCGGATGTTCGCGTCGACCACGGACTGTGCCGCGAGTGCATCGGCGGCCGCGCCGTCTATCGCATCGGGTGCAACTCCGGCGGCAAGCTCCTCGAAGAAGGTGTGCAGGCGGTTGATGAACGTGTCCGTGAAGTCGCCCATGCCGTGTACGATTGGGTTCGTTACGACGGTTTTCTCGTCCGAGCCGTGCGGGTAGAGAGTAAGCTCTTCGAACATGTCGGCGAGCACGATCCGCCCGTCTGTGCCGCCCACTTCGGCTCGTTCCATCGGATGGCCGCGCATAACGTCGTAGCTGCCGGTGAGATGCCCGGTTGCCCCACTGCGGAACCTGAAGTTGAACTGCGCGGTGGACCAGATCGTGCGCCGTGGCGCTCTGAGCGCGAAGACGTGCACAGCCTCTATCTCGCCGCAGAAGTAGCGCATGATGTCGATGGTGTGTGGGTGCAGAGCTTTGAAATGGAAATACGGGCTGCTTTCGCGCGGGTTCCCGATCCACATCTCCATGTTCATGAAGAGCGGGGCGCCGATGCGTCCCTGTTCCACCCATTGCTTCGCCCGGCGGGCTGCCGGCGTGAAGCGGTGATTGAGATTCACGGCGAAGCAAAGCCCCTTTTCGCGCGCCCTGTCAACCATCAGACGGGCCGGGCCGATCTCGTTTGCGATCGGCTTCTCGCACAGAACGTGGCACCCGTGATCGAGTGCTTGCAGCACCGCTCTTGGGTGCTCGCTGCCGTATTCGTGGCCGCCGGTCGCGACACTCACCATGTCGGGCTTCAGATCGCGCAGCATGGCCCCCATATCGTGATATGCAGGAACGCCGAGACGCACCTCGGCGGCGGCGGCACGCTCGGGGTCCCAGTCGCATACACCGGTGAGGTCCACCAGCGGATCGGCCTGATGAATGTCCGCGTGTCGGTTTCCGATAGGCCCGAGGCCGATGACGCACGTACGTATCACGTGTCGTCTCCGCCAGCCGCGGCCGCAACCGGGGCGCCCGAGTCGCTTGTTATGTCCACGGCAGTCTCATTCTCCAACGCGGCGACGATGGCTTCGGACACTCGCATTGCCGATATCGCGTCGCAGATGCCGCCGTCGATTCGCTCGACGTCGACGCCGGACCCGATCTCGGCCAGCAGGCTCCCGATGCGGGCCGCGTAGGTGGCGTCGAGCTGCGGAATCCCGCCCCATATCGAGTTGGACACGACGCGCTTCTCTTTCTCTCCGTGGATGAACAGAGTCGCTTCCTCGTACACGTTATCGACGGTGATACGTGCCTTCGTGCCGGCGATCCCGAGGCGCGCCATCGGGTGCTGAGGAACCATGTCGTAGCTCGTGGTTAGGTTCCCCACGGCGCCACTCGCGAACTGCAGGTTGGCCTGCGCTGACGACCAGAACTCTCGCTCCGGCGCCTTCGTGCCGAAGCATTGCACGCGGGCGACGTCGCCGCACAGATGGCGCATCATGTCGATGCCGTGGGCGGCGAGGTTGCGGAGCAACTCGTACTGGTCGCCTCGCTCGTCGCCACGGGTCCACAGGTTCATGTTGGCGAAGAGTGGCGCGCCAAGCTCACCGTCGCGTACCCACTCGGCCGCTTTGTCCATCACCGACGAGAAACGCAAGTGGAAGTCGCCGGCAAGCACGAGGCCCTTGCTCCGGGAGCAGTCAGCGAGTTCGAGCGCCGATGAGAGGCTGTCGGAGAACGGCAACGCCGATAGAACGTGCGCGCCGGAATCCAGGGCGGCCGCTATGTCGTCGCCACGCCGGGACGACTGCGTGCGTACGGTACATATATCCGGCGCGGTCGATGCCAGAAGCTCAGGGGCGGCCGTGAACGACCGGACCCCGAGAGTGGCACCGGCTTCTTCCGCGCGGGAGGCGGCCGGATCGCATACCGCGACCAACTCCGCACGAGTATCCGATTGGTAGGCCGCCGCGTGCCGGAGCCCGGCACGCGACAGGCCGATGACGGCTGCCTTCATGAAACAGGATGTCTCCCTGGTGTGCTGACGTCGGCAGATCCCGGATCTAACACATGGGCCTGAGAACGTCGTGCGACTTCTGGACGACTTCCTGGGTCTTCTCGATGGGCCAGTTGCGCGTGCCTACGATCTCCACGGTCACGTATTCGAGGCCTGAGACGGCCTTGAACGCATCCATGCAGGCTTGCAGGTCCATCGCGCCGCCGCCCGGCACCTGTGTTTCGACCGGACCGATGGGCGGGTCGTGGGAGAGAGTGTCGCGAATCCTGCCTGTGAATATGTACGGGGCGAGCTTCGGGATCGATTCCTCGCCGGCTTCCCACTGCGGCGTCACGCGCCAGAGGTGGGATGGGTCGACGTTGAAGCCTATCCAATCGGCATCGACCAGCTTGATGAACTCGAGGCACGCGGGAGTGCTGTCGACGACACATCCGACGTGCGGCTTGATGGAAATCTTCACGCCGATGGACTTGCCGTATTCGCCCCACATGTTGAAGACGTCCGCGACAGATTTCATGTCGTCGGCATCGCCGGACTTGCCGCCGGAGCCGCATACGACCGCCGGGACGCCTAGCTCGGCCGCGCTGTCCATGAGCTCCTTGTATCGTCCGGAGGGTTTGTCGACTTGAGTGCTCCCACCGTTGTGGATCGATTCGACGACGAGGCCGATCTGGTCAAGCTTGCGTTTGAGAACCGCATGATTCGTCCGCTCGGGCCACAGGTGGAATCCCATGTTCTCTAGTGAGGTTAGTTCGATGGCGTCGAATCCGGCTTTCTTGATTCCGGCAAGCGCGTCATCCTGGCTGTGAAGTCCGTAAAGAAGCGTACTGCATCCGAGTCTCATTGTGGAAGTTCCTTCCGGCAAGTGCGCCCATCCGGTCGGGCGCTTGGTAACGGTCTGTGCATCTGTGTGCTATCTGACGGGGCAGAACGGCATTCGTCGAGTTGGTTCACCGTCGATCACGCGTGATCACGCGTGATCGTGCGCGATCGTGCGCGCTAAGCCGGCGTGTCGCAGAGCGGCCACAGCACCTCGTGGCTGCTTGCGACCCGCTCCTGGATTTGCTCAAGGTCCCAATCGGCGGTTCCTACGATCTCCAGCGTGACAAAGCTCAGCCCCGGCACTTCCGAGAATGCGCACATAATGGCTTTCAGATCCATCGCGCCACCGCCGGGCACCTGCGTCTCGACAGACCCGATGGGCGGCTCGTGCGTGAGCGTGTCGCGGATTCTGGCCGTGAGGATGTATGGCGCAAGCTTCGGAATCGAGTCCTCGCCAGCTTCCCATTCGGGTTGCGCGCGCCAGAGGTGCGACGAATCGACGTTGAGGCCGATCCAGTCGGTGTCGACCTGGGACATGAACTCAAGCGAGGAAGGCGTGTTGTGCACTACGCCGCCGACGTGCGGTTTGATGCTCACTTTCACGCCGACCTTACTGCCGAACTCCGCCAGGTCGTTGTAGTTGTCGACCGCGCGCTTCATATCGTCCGCGTTGCCCGATGCACCGCCCGATCCGGTGGTCAGCGCCGGAGCGCCGAGCACTGCGGCAGCCTCCATGAGGCGCCTGAAGCCGGATTCGGCAGAGCTGTCGTATGGGTCGTTGCCCGTGGCGCCGATGGATTCGATCGCCAGCCCGCGATCGACTATGCGGCTCTTCAGATCGGCGTATTCGGCTTCCGACCAACCCGGCTCGACGTGGAGGCCCATGCCGGGAATGGCGCAGAGTTCTATCGCGCTGTACCCGGCCTGCTTGATGCCCACAAGGGCATCGTCGACTTTCTGCTTTCCGTAGAGGATGGTGCTGCAACCGAGCTTCATTGTCGCTCTGCCTCCGGGCGATGAGAACCGGCGCCGGAATCGACGCCGAGACGGACCCAGCGAATCGCGATGGATCATGTGATATGATATACTCACGCCGGCACCGGCCCAACGGGAGTCTCGGCACCAGCCCAAGAGAGCAGTCAGGCGCTTTCGATGACGGTACCGCCGACGTCGGCAATCCAGTTTCTGGTCCATTCGACCGTGTCTAGCCCGAGGTCGCAGAGGTAGCTGCCGAGGAGCACCAGGCTCTCGACCCTCCCCTGGCAGAGCCAGTCGAGGCCCTTCTCGCACTGCACCTTCATCGATTCGAGCGGCATCGGACACCGGTCGCCGTAGTCCCACAGATATAGTCCCAGCGACAGGCGCTTTCCGGGCGCGACGGCCTCCAGCTTGGCGAGGTTCTCGTCCAACTCGGCGATGTCTTTCGCGTGCCATGTCCACAGGTTTATCACGTCCATGAGTTGCAGTTGCTCGGCGACGGGCATGTCGAGCTGATGGGTGTATATGACCACCCACAGGTCGAGCGCGCGGTCGTCCAGCACGCATCGCTCTCGCAGGCCGCGTAGTTGGTCGAAAGTAAGCACACCTGGGCCGTCGGCGCTGTTCTCGTTGAAGAAGTCATCCATGTACATGGCGGTGAGGTTCGGGAACCGTGCCGCCAGATCCCTGACGTGTCGACCTCGTCGCCGTCGGCCCATCCGGTTCTTCCGCCGGAACCTACGATGGACCATGCTACGTTCTGCAAAGGACGAAGCGCGCGGAAATACGGTTCGAGAGGCGGCCTCGGCTCCTGGTCTTCGTTGGTGATCATCATGAGGTTGGGGACGTTCATCGAGAAGCATGACTCAATCGGCGTCATCCTGGACAGTGGGAGGTTGTAATGCGTATCATCCGTGCCGGCCTCGACACTGAACATCCAGAGTCTGTCTCGTACCGTATCCATCTACCCCATCCTTCCAGCGCGAAAACGCCGGGGCCCGGCCCGACGCTGCGTGTATGCTCCCGGAGCCTAGAGCAACCGGCCCGAGGTCACGGTGTCGGACGCGGCTCTCGACTGCCGCGAAAACGTACCTTCGGGCGTCTCCATGGGGCAAGGAGGCCCGATCCTGAGGTGATGAGGCACACATGCGCCGTAGCCGGACGGCAGCACATTAGAACGGCGGACGAGAGCGGCCACACCGGCTTCGGGAGCCTCTCGACGCGCGCGATCGGGGCAGCGATGGCAACCACCGGCCGGGTGCCGGACAAGCCCCAGCTTGACAATCGGATCGTGAACCCCTACTTTCATGTGGGCTAAAGGGGGAATAGGGCGTTGGATGGCGCCCTGATCGGCTGGCGAGGCCATTCCGCAGAGAGAACCCCCGAATATCAGTTCCGGAACCCCTCGCGATCCGGCACCGTGTCGGTTGACCATCCATTACAGACGGAGAACAGTGAATGGCGCATAGACGGCTTACCGTAATGCTCGTGCCACACAGTCACAAGCGAGTGCGAGAGATCACTGTATCGCACCGCGCCTTGTGGATAGTGGTATCGTGCTTGGTGGCGGGAGTTCTGATAAGCGCGGGCTACGCCGTCGGGTTCCACCTGCGGACCGGCCCCGTCGAAGAGTTGACACACGTTCGTGGCGAGAACACGCAGCTCAACGCGCGCATCCGCGATATCTCGTCGAGCATGATAATCCTGAAGAAGCGAATGGATGAGCTATCGCGTAAGGAAGAGATACTTAGAGTCGTTGCGAACCTGCCGCAGGCCGACAGCGAGACGTCGTTGATGGGCGTGGGCGGCATGTATGCCGACGACGTCCGGAGCAACGGAGTGCTGAGCCAGGCTGCCAAGTTGGGAATGGACGTGCACGCGGACATCGAGCAACTGCTTCGGCAGGCTCGTTTCCAGCAGCAGAGCCTGCAGATGATCGAGGAGTCGTTCCGCGACGACATAGAGTTCCGCGATCACATGCCGAGCATCTGGCCGGTGTCGCCATCGCAGGTCTATATCTCGTCGAGCTACGGCGTGCGTCCCGACCCTTACACCCGCAGGCGCAGGATGCACAAAGGTATCGACCTTGCCGGTCGGATCGGCGCACCCATAGTAGCGACGGCCAACGGCGTCGTGAAGACCGTGGTCCGAGGGCGATACGTCGGTCTCATGGTGCATGTCGACCACCTCAACGGCTACGAGACGGTCTACGCGCATCTCAGCAAGGCACTCGTTCGTAAGGGCGAACACGTTGCGCGTGGGCAGATTATCGCGGAGATGGGCAACAGCGGACGATCGACGGCGCCGCACGTGCACTACGGCGTGCTGCATAACGGGCGCACGATCGACCCGAGCGATTTCTTCTACGCCGATGGAAGGGCGACCGACCCGCGCGACGTCCTGTACCCGCAGTAGCGTTCGGAACGACATAGACCAAACGAGAAACGCCTCCGTGGATTCCTCCACGGGGGCGTTTTCTGTTCGTGTGGCGGGCCGCCAACGCGACGCGCTACCGCTCACGGGCGGTAGAACACGTCGCTGACCGACTGCTCATGGTGGATCCTGTTGACCGTCCTGGCCAGAGCATCCGAGAGGCATCTGACCGTAACGAACGGCAGAGATTCGAAGTCGTGGGTCTGAGGTATGCTGTTGGTCACGACTACCCCCATGAGGCGGTAGTCGCTGTGCAGCGCCTTCAGGCGGCCGCATGCGCCGCCGACGCACAGATTGTGCGATGCTCCCACGTACACCTCTTCGATGCCCTTCTCCTCGACCAGTCGCCGTATCAGGGCATCGACCGTCCCGCCGCCGCTGATTATGTCGTCGACGACGATCGCGATCTTCTTTCCGGTGAAATCGCCAATGATCTCCGATATGATGACTTCCTCGGCCTTAGGGCGGTATTTCGAGCCGATGGCGCTGTTGATTCCGAGCGCGCGACTGAAGTGCGTCACCATTTTCGATCCACCGGCATCGGGTGTGACGGCGATGACGTCGTCGCGCCCACGGAAACGCTCGAACTCCTCGATGAACAGACTCAGCGAATCGAGCATATTGACGGGCATGCTGCCGTAGAACCCGCGAATCTGAGCGACGTGCGGTTCCCACACGATCAGGCGGTCGATTCCCGCCGACACACTGAGATCGGCCATCAGCTTGGCGGTGGTCGGTTCCCGCGTGAACTTGGTCGGTTTGTCCTGCCGGGCATAGGCAAGGTGAGGCAATACTGCCGTTACGTGGTTGGCTCCATGCTCGCGGAATGCACGCGCGGCGATCAGGAACGCCATGTAGTTCTGATCGATGGTGCGGTCACAGGTCGGGTCGAACGCCGACTGAAACAGGAAGACGTCCGCGCCACCTACGTGCGACGCCAGCCGCACGCAAGTCTCGGTGTCGCTGAAGCGGGTATCGATGCAGTCGAGGTGAAGCAGTCCGCTGTCGCTGCCGGCATCCGCCGAGAGGCGCTCGTAGCGCTCGACGGCCTTGGAGGAAAGGTATGAGCCGGAACAACACCCCGCGATCAGCAGCCTGCCGCGCGTGGCATCGGCGTGCGACTCATTGCTCGGCGCGACAAAGCTCGTGCCGTTCGGTTCGCTGCGTACGCTATCCCCCATTGTCCGTGCCCCTCCGTGGAAGTCGAGCGTTCATCGGTATGGTCATGTCAGGTCTGGTCGTGCTCGATAAGACGAGACCACATCGTACGGTTGGCCTCATCCTTCAACTGGATGCCGATTCGCGG
>CAZSJP010000031.1:0-3219 GCA_964606675.1 uncultured bacterium | reverse complement strand
CAGGCTGTCGCGGAGTTCGTCGGCAAGTGCATACTGTTTCTCGCTGCGAAGCCGCTGACGGACATCGAGAAGCACCTGCATCACACCGTCGAATTGCTCCTCGACGGCAGAATCGGCGTCTGTAAACCACAACCCCAGTACGTTCTCGCCCAACTCGGTCACGTTCAGGCGCGCCAGCCCCAACGTGGCGGCGGTCGGAGCGTCATTCGAGGCGAGCATACTGTTGACGGTTCGCACGAGGTTGAACAACTCGGCGGTCGCTTCGGCCGTGTTGAAATCGTCGTCCATCGCGGCGAGGAAGCGTTCCCTGATCGCCGATATCTCGCGGCCGGCCGATTCATCCAACGGGCCGTCGGACGCCGTGGCAATGCGCTGGTCGAGAGCAAGCACGGCGTTTGTCAAGCGCGCCATGCCCTTCTCCGCCGCGGCCAGGGCTTCGTCGCTGAAGTCGGTCACGGACCGGTAGTGGCTCATCAGGATGAAGAGCCGCAACGTCTGCGGCGAGATTCGCTTCAATATGTCATGGATGGTGATGAAGTTGCCCAGGCTCTTGCCCATCTTGGTGCCGTCGATGGTGAGCATGTTGTTGTGGAGCCAATAGTTGGCAAACGGCTTGCCGGTCAGGCATTCCGACTGCGCGATCTCGCATTCGTGATGAGGGAACTGATTCTCAATCCCACCGCCGTGGATGTCGAAGTTCTCGCCCAGGTACTTCATCGACATCGCCGAGCACTCGGCGTGCCATCCGGGGAACCCCTCGCCCCAGGGGCTGTTCCAACGCATGACGTGCTCCGGTTCGGCGCGCTTCCAGAGGGCGAAGTCTACCGGGCTGCGCTTCTCCGGGTTCACCTCGACGCGCGCCCCGCCGATCAGCTCATCGATCTTCCTGCCGGAAAGCTTGCCGTACTGGGGGAACGTCTCGACGGAGAAGTAGACCGAACCGTTCGATTCATATGCGTGCCCGCTCTCGATTAGCCGCTCGGCGAGTTCGATCTGCTCGATGACGTGCCCGGATGCCTGGCAGTAGATGTCGGGCCGGGCCACGTTGAGCGCGTCCATGTCGTCGTAGTAGCTCATCGTGTACCGGGTGACGATCTCCATCGGCTCGACCCGTTCGAGCGCGGCCTTGCGAGTGACCTTGTCCTGTCCCTCGTCCTCGTCGTTGTCGGTCATGTGGCCGACGTCGGTTATGTTCTGGACGTAACGGACCTTGAGGCCGGTGAATCGCAAATAGCGAACGATGACGTCGAACGCGACGTAGCTCTTCGCGTGGCCGAGGTGCGAATCGCCCCACACGGTTGGTCCGCACACGTATATGCCGGCGTGGCCCGGCGTGATCGGCTCGAACTCTTGTTTCTTCCGGCCGAGCGTGTTGTAGAGTTGGAGGGCCATAGATACTCTATCCTTGTTTGTTTTCGCTCCGTTTGCGGTAGTGTACGACGCCCGCGACCAGCGCGGCGGCCACCAGAACGGAGCCGGCGATCAGATTGTAGCGGGCGATGAGTTCCGCCACCTGCTCCCAGTTCTCACCAACCATCGAGCCGGCGTAGGTAAGCAGGTAGTTCCACAGGGCGATACTGACGACAGCCGCCGGGAGGACTTTCCACGTCGGCATCCGCAGCAGCCCGGCGACGATGGACACGACCGCTCTCGCGCCGGGTATGAATCGATTCGCCAGGATGAGGGCAACGCCGTAGCGCTTTGCGTAGCCCTCGGCCTGATCGATGAAGTGTTCGGCGCGCTTGACCCACCCGATACGTAGCAGCGCGGCCCGACCGAGCGTTCGTCCGAGTACGACCAAGGCCATGAACGCGCCGATGTGGCCGGCAAACAGTGCGCCGACCGTGCCCCAGAACGAGAGCATGCCTCGGCCTACCAGATACCCGCCGAAGACCATGAACGTATCGCCCGGAAACGGCGGGAAGATGTTCTCGACCACGCCGGCTATGAACAGTACGATGTATGCTTCAGCCGGATGGTTCGTAACCACCGCGCTGAGCCAGTCGGTAAGCCAGTCCACGCAGCGGCTCCGTATGTGGATTGATGGTTGTCAGGATCGACAGCGCCCACAAGACATACAATGTACGCCCGATGACGTGCGATTGGGGAGGGGAAGGGCCTAACCGGTCCATTTCGATGGGCAACTCGGCCCGATTCTGACGATGGACCGGCGACGCACGCCGGTTCATGCTCACAGAAGCCACCACTAGGTGCCAGGCGTTGCGCCGAGTCGTCGGATGGGTATATTGTCGGATGGGGAGTTTGGCTACAATGGAATCGTGCAACACGACTAAGTGCGGATAGTGACACTTCAATCGAGGAAACCTAAGAGGGGGATTCACCGTGAAGTGTCTCGCGTTAGCGACCATGATGCTACTGACGCCTGTGCAGACCGATGCGCAGGATGGTGCGGCTGCCAGCGACGCCAGGATCATGACTGTCGCAGTGCTGGACTTGGCTGGTACAGGCGCGGGCCTAACTCGGCCCAAGCTCTATCAAGTGGCCGAACGGTTGAGGCGCGAGCTCGGGACAGTGGCACCGTACCGCGTCCTTCCTCACCCAAACCCGGGCCTGCGTTCCCAGATACGCGAGCGCGTGGGGGCAGACTGCAGAACCGGTTCATGCGCCGCACAAACCGGCCGAATTCTAGGTGCTGAACTTGTGGTGGTGGGGTCTGTCGCGTTGACCGGAGGCACCTTCTCTGTTGCCCTGAAACTAGTCGGCATTGAGACGGGGAACATCCTCTGCTCGATCGTAGAGGAACGGCGGTGCACGTTCGGCCAGTTGCTTGACGATGTGACGCGCGATGTTGCGGAAGAGCTTGCCGGTCGGCACGCGGAAGCTGCGCGGGAAGCGCAACGGCAAGCTACTGAGGGCGCGGTGGCAGAGAGCGTGGTCGTCGAGCTTCCACCCACCGTGACGGTCATCGCGACAGGCGGCGCGAGCGTCTCCCCATCGGATCTTGCAGAGGGGGCTGCGGCGTTCGCGGAGGCGCTGTCTCATGGGGAGCGCTTCCGTGTCATGGGCGCGGTGCAGCGCAGCCTGGCATCCGATTCGGCCGCCTGCAGCACGGAGAGTTGTGCCGTTGAAGCCGGTCGCGCTGCCGGAACGGACGAGGTCGTGTTGCTCATGGTGGTGCCGTCCGCCAGCGGCCGCACACTGACAGCGCAGCGTTTCTCCGTCGACCCAGCTCGTCGCATCGGCAACGCTGTGGTGGAC